>CALGSR010000260.1 GCA_937902115.1 uncultured Bacillus sp.
GAAGGCGCACGTTTCGGTAAAATATAAAGGAATTATAAAGAATTGTAAATATATTGAAAATATCAAAATAATTTCCTGCTAATCTTGTATACTCACAATTAGGATAAAAATGCTCCCTGATATAATTTTAACCTCGCAGTATTCGACAAATTTTTAACCTGCTTGACCTTCCGCGGGGAGCATCCTTATCATTTTTGGCCCTGTTCATTTATCTTGTGCTGCACAAGGCCTTTGCTGTATGTGGTCATTTTGCATGAATACGTACACCAAAGGCAATGTCCGACAATAAATGGGAACAGGGTCCTTTTTTAAAAAAAAGCAACTAAGTAACGAAAGGCAGGAATAAAAATGTCCACTCATTATCGTAAGTTTTTAACAACAGCGGCAGCAGCTGCAGTCGTTGTTTCAGCAATCGCTCCCATTGCCTCAGCTGATGAAATTCAATTTAAAGATGTATCCGAGCGTTACCAGGAAGCTGTTTCGTTCCTTGTTTCTACCGGTGCGAAAGGGACATCCCCTTCTACATTCAGCACATATGACCCGATTAAACGTGTAGATGCCGCAGTCTTACTGGCAAATGTTTTAAAATTAGATACCAAAAAAGCTCCGGATTCCGGCTTTAAGGAGGTGCCTGAGCGGGCAAAAGGTGCCGTTAATGCCCTGAAACAAGCCGGCATTACGTCCGGAAAGGCCACAGACAAGTTTGGTGCGCAAGACTTAATTACCCGCGGTGAATTAGCGGTTTGGATTCAAAAGGGTTTCCAATTAAAAGGAAGCACCGAGCTAGCATTTAAAGATGTGGCACCGCAGTACAAAACAGCGGTACAAGCTTTGGCGGCCAATCGCATCACAAAAGGCGTTTCAGCAACGGAGTTTGGCATCCAGCAAAATGCGAAACGCGGGGATTATGCGCTTTTCCTTTATCGAGCGTCTCTCCCGGTGCCTGCCGATGATGACGATAACTTTGAACTTTCCATCATGCATACAAATGACACTCATGCCCACCTTGATAATATTGCTAAGCGTGTGACAGCAGTCAAAGAGGTGCGCGCGGCAAAGCCGGATGCTTTACTTATTGATGCCGGCGACGTTTTCTCCGGAACACTGTATTTTAACGAGTTTCATGGACAAGCAGATTTGAAGTTTATGAATCTAATGGGCTACGATGTCATGACATTTGGCAACCATGAATTCGATCTTGGTTCCACGCCGGAAAAGCATAAAGGCCTGGCTGATTTTATTGCCGGAGCTAATTTCCCGTTTGTCAGCGCCAATATTGATTTTTCCGCGGATCAAGATCTTGCTGATTTTTATAAAAAAGAAATCAGTGACGAGCCGGAAGATGGAACGATTTATGAAGGTTTGATTAAAGAAATAGATGGGGAAAAGGTTGGAATCTTCGGTTTAACGACAGAAGAAACGGTGAATCTATCAAGTCCGGATGAAGTGAAGTTCGAGGATTACATTGAAGAAGCGGAAGAAGCCGTTGCAGCTTTTGAAAAAGCAGGGGTGAATAAAATTGTTGCCGTGACCCACATCGGCTACGATGATAATGCGGCATTTGACAACGATTTGCAGCTGGCGGCGCTTGTCGACGGAATTGACGTGATCGTTGGGGGTCACAGTCATACGAAATTAGAGGAGCCGGTAGTCGTTGCAAAAGACGAAAATGGTGCGGCAAAAGAGCCGACTGTCATTGTCCAGGCTTATCAATACAATGATTATTTAGGAACACTGGATGTTGAATTTGATGAAAACGGTGTTGTGGTCGGACAAGCAGGGGAATTAATTAAGGTTGCTGATAAGGAAGCGGATCAAGAAGCAGCGGAAATGCTGAAGGAATACTCTGAGAAAATCGCTGAAGTGAAGAATACTTCCACCGGGGCGGTAACTGAAGTGGAACTGACGAATCCACGCCTTTCCGATGAAGGCAATACGGGTGTCAGCGTGAGAAATAGTGAAACCGCACTAGGAAACTTGATCACTGATGGAATGCTTGATAAGGCGAAGGAATTTAATGAAAACACTGTGATTGCGATGCAGAATGGCGGCGGGATTCGGGCTGCGATTGATCAAGGAGATATTACCTTAGGCGATGTCCTGACAGTACTGCCATTTGGTAATACATTAGCAACAATGGAATTGACCGGTGCACAAATTAAAGCAGCGCTTGAGCACAGTGTCAGCCAGGCGCCGAAAGAAAGCGGCGGATTTTTACATGTATCCGGCATGAAGTTTACCTATGACAGCACACAGTCTGCAGGAAGCAGGGTGAAAACAATGGAAGTCCGCGGCGCTAATGGAGAGTATTCTGCAATCGATTTAGAGGCTGTTTATGTGGTAGCGACAAATGCCTTCACAGCGAAAGGCGGCGACGGCTATGATGTGTTTAAGAAAGTGTATGAAGAAGGCGGCGTCACTGACCTTGGATTTGCCGATTGGGAAAATCTAAGAGACTTTGTCGCAAAAATGAAAAATGTACATCCACAAACTGAGGACCGGATTATGGATGTAAGTAAAACAGCGAACTAAGTGAATGAAAAACCCGTGATAAATTGATCGCATGCAGGGGAAAGCCTCTGCGTGCTTTTTTTTCGACAAAACCCTCACCATAGATCCATAACCTAGCAAATTTCTCGAAAATTAACAAACTAGGAAGGCAAAATATGATAGAATACTAGAAGAAAATGGAATTAAATCGGAGGTAACGATGAAGAAAAAATGGGTCAAAGTAGCAAGCGCGCTTGTCATTGCAGGCAGTATGTATACATATCAAGGGTCAGCTGCCTTTGCAGCAAAAGATGATATTACAGGAATTGCTCTGGAGCAACAGATGCGCAGTTTAATCAATCAGGGAATTATTCATGGATATAATGAGGGGGAATATCGCCCGGCGGAGAAAATTACCCGCGGTCAATTTGCCGCCTTTCTCGCTCGAGCGCTGAATCTGCCGTCAGGAACGCCGAGATTCACGGATGTTCCTGCACATTCGAACTTGGCCGATGCAATTAATCGGGTAAGCAGTGCCGGGATCGTCAATGGCTATAATGATGGGACATTCCGCATGAATGACCTCATTACCCGTGAGCAGATGGCTGCCATGATTGACAATGCATTAGTCTATTCAAAAATTGATAGAAAGGCAAGTCTATTGAATTTTGCCGATGGCTACCAAATTAATCAATCCTTCAAACAGGCAGTCGGGCATATTGTGAATGATAAAATCGTCAATGGCTATAAAGGTTCCTTTGGTATGTCCTATTTTAAACCAAAGAATCAGGCAACAAGAGCCGAAGCAGCGGCTTTTATTTCCGGAATGCTTAGTATCGTCAAGGAATTAAAAGCTCAGGGCTCAGGTGATAGCGCACCAGCACCGGTCCCGGCACCGGTTCCTCAACCGGCACCGGCGGCTATTGACCACAGCAAGCATCACGGCATCATGGGAACGCCAGCCGTATCTGCCGCGAAGATGGCTGCTTTTGTTAAAAAAGAAAACCCGAATGCACCGGACATCGATGAGATTGCTGCTGCTTTTATTGAAATAGGAAACAAATATGGAATCCGCGGTGATATTGCTTTCTGTCAGTCCATCGTAGAAACCGGCTGGTTTAAATATAACAGCGGCACCGCTGTCACCCCTGATCAGCATAATTATGGCGGTCTTGGTGTGACGCAAAAGGGAATCAAAGGCAATATCTTCCCGACCGTCAGAGAAGGGGTTACCGCTCAAATTCAGCATTTGTATGGCTATGCCACGGAAGCCCCGGTTCTTGCGGGTGAGGTAATCGTGGACCAGCGTTTTGATATACTCGAGCGTTATGGAAAAAGAGGGATCGCTCCCCATTGGCAGGATTTGAGCGGCATCTGGGCCGGCGATCGCGACTATGGAAATAAAATAATGGCGATCTATCATCAATTGCAAAATTACTAAAGTGTGCGGGACAGCCCGCATGCTTTTTTTCACATCTGCAAAATAAGACTAATAGAGTAAAATATGGTAGAATAATAGGAAAAATAGGTACTTTTGGAGGGAGAAAATGAAGAAAATAGTAGTGTGTCTGGTGGGACTCTTAGTGATGTTTATCAGCAGTGCTTTCACGTATCAAAGTACGGCTGCTGCACCGACAAAGGATGATATTACCGGGATTGCCCTGGAAAAGGAAATGCGTGAATTGATTCGTTTAGGTGTTATCTATGGTTACAGTGAAGGAGAATACCGTCCACATGAGGAAATCAGCAGAGGACAGTTTGCTGCTTTTATCGCAAGAGCTTTAGAATTGCCGGAAGGAGCACCGGTATTTACAGATGTTCCGGCTACGTCAAATTTAGCGAAAGATATCAATCGTGCAGCCAGCGCCGGGATCGTCAATGGCTACGGCGATAATACATTCCGCATGAACCAACTCGTTACTCGCGAGCAAATGGCGGCGATGATTGACAATGCTTTGACGACCTACAAACAAATGGAAAGAACCCCTGCAGAGCTTAATTTTACAGATGCTGAGCAAATTAATTCATCATTCAAGGCGGCAGTTGCCAATAACGTGAATGACGGCATCATCAGTGGTTTTAAAAACGATGATGGTACATACAGGTTTAATCCGAAAATGGAGGCGAACCGTTCCCAGGCAGCGGCTTTTATTGCGCGCATGCTTCATGTATTGGATGAATATCCTGCCCCGAAAGGATATTCTGTTGCTACCATTGTCAATAAGAAACTGGTTCCGGGTACAGGAAGCTATGCCAGCTTTAATGAAGCAAAAAGTGCTGCCACAAACTCAAATCAAGTGGTCACTCACAATGGAAAAATTGTCAGCATGGCTGGCGGATTAGTGATTTCCGGTAAATCGGAAGGAGAGGCCGTCACGCTGATTTATTTGGATGAAAATTTTAAAAATAGAACGACCTATGTTGCCCCGAATCAGGAGCTGGGATATTTAGGCGCAACGGAGAAGTATGTGAAGGCGAATCTGGCAGGGATGACCGTTTATGTGAAACCAAACGATGTTAATCTTGTACCTGATCAAATGGTAGAAGGCAGAAGTTATTATACGGTTTCAGCGGGTGATCTTTACCACCACGTATACAATCAGGACGTGAAAGCTTACTCGTTAGGCTATATCGCAGGAAAAGCGCCGGCCTTTTTAACCGCTGGACAAAAGTATTACAGCTGGGACGGCATTACTTTTAATAATGAAGCTGGACAGCAAGTCGGTCAGGCCTATCAATATTTTAACTATTTACCGCTGCGCACAGCTAGCAATTATAGTGCAGAAGAGATCGATGATTTTATCGAATATATGCTGCAGGATCGCGAAAAGCTTTATAATAGTGATCCAGTTAAATATGTTCGTTATCAAGATGTTGTAAATCAAAGTAAGCTCAAAGGCCTTGGCAGCTATTTAAAAGAAGTGGAAGAAAAATACCGTATCAATGCTTTGTTTATTTTATCGCTGGGATTCAATGAAAGCGACTATGGAATGAGTGTCATTGCCCAGACGAAGAATAACTTGTTCGGCTTAAATGCGGTGGACTCTGATGTTGGTTTAGCATACAGTTTCGAAACACCAGCCGAATCGATTGATGGTTTAGTAGAAAAAACAATTATTGCAAAATATACTTCATTTGACCCGAAAAGAGCTTTTTATGCCAACGGCGTCGTATTTGGCAACAAAACAGTGGGCATGAACGTCGTCTATGCATCCGACCCATTCTGGGGGCAGAAGAATGCCGGTTACATGTACCGGGCCGATAAATACCTTAAAGGTAAGGACTATGGTAAATACCAGCTTGGCTTGACAAACGCGACAAACTTAAATGTCCGAAGCGAGGCGGATGGAACATCAACGAAGTACTATACTTATCCGAAGTCCGGAATGCCGGTAGCGATCATTGGAACGGAAGAAAATCCGCAAGATGGAGCAACATGGTATAAAGTAGTATCCGAGCATATTGACTATCAGGAAGCTTATATTCACGGTGCCTACGTAACACCGATTAACTATGTACAATGAATCTTGTAAAAAAAGCACAAGCGGTCGATTCCTTCATTGGGATCGGCCGCTTTTTTATTCGCATCCTCCTTCCGAATCTCTCGGAACCCCGTCAGCGCCCGAAATACCCACCCTCCGAAACCTTCGTACCCCCCTTTCGAATCGAGTGATGCCAATTACTGTAAGTTATCTATTTCACAATTTCATTGATTAATATTATGCTAGAATAACATAGTGTATGGGAAAATTTCATAGTAAAAGAGGGGAATGAATGAGGAAAAAAGTGGTCAGTTTACTGTGTGTATTTTTATTAGCAGGAAACTTAAGTTCTTTTCATCCGCAAACAGCATCGGCAAACGATGATGTGACGGGAATCGCCCTGGAAAAGGAAATGCGTGCCATGATTGAATTAGGCATTATGAAGGGCTATGGTGAAGGTGTTTATCAGCCAAGGCAAGAAATCAACAGAGGGCAGTTTGCTGCTTTGATTGCCCGCGCCCTTGATTTGCCTGAAGGGACTCCATCCTTTAATGATGTATCCCCAACGGCGACACTTGCACCCGATATTTACCGGGCAAGCAAGGCGGAAATTATCAATGGATATAGTGATGGAACTTTTCGGATGGAAAAGTCGATTACCCGCGCCCAAATGGCGATGATGATTGACAATGCTTTAACCAAGTACTTGAAAATACCGCGGCATAAGGCACCATTAACGTTTTTAGATCGAGCAGAGATTGGCAGTGTTGAATTTCAGAAGGCCGTTTCACATGCTGTGTACGATGAAATTGTGCTTGGCTTTTCCTATCCTGAAGGCAGTAAATTTTTACCGAAAAAAACAGCTACACGGGCCGAAGCAGCAGCGTTTATTTACCGTATGCTCCGCACTTGGAAACCGGAGTATAAGGTCGAAGCGGTTACCGGCACTGGCGAGCTTGTTGAAGCAGAAGCGGAGTATTCCTCTTATCAAGATGCGACAAGTGCAGCCGCTAGTTCGAATGAGGTCATTACACAAAATGATAAGGTTGTTGGGATGGCATCAGGGATTGTCATCACCAATCCTCCAATTGGCAGTGCATTGACGTATATTTATCGAGATCCAAACTTCTCGGACGATTTTACCTACCTTCCTGCTCAACAGGAATTGGAATTTGTCCGGTCAACAGAAGATTATGTAGAAGTGAAGATTGCTGGAAAAACTGGCTATGTGAAGCATCGCGAAGTCAGCCTGATTCCTGAGCAGCAAATCAAAGGCAGAAACTATTATTCTGTTAATAGTGCCGGGGATTTGGTGCATTGGATTTATGTTCCATCCGGTAATTATTATCAAAATTATGTCACTGGGAAGGCGCCAGCTTTTTTAACGACAGATACAAAATATTACAGCTGGGATGGAGTACAATTTAATCATACATCCGGAAGTGAAGCAGGGACTGCCTACCAATATTTCAACTATCTCCCTGCAAGAACGACATCGAACTACAGTGCGGAAGAATTGGATTCCTTTATTAATCAGGAATTATCAAGGATTGAGCAGTTATACAATCGCGATTCCGCTGTTTTTAAAAGTTTTAAGGATGCAACAACGAAAAGTAAGTTAATCGGCTTAGGAAATTATTTGAAGGAAGCAGAAGCAAAATATAAAATCAATGCGTTGATGATTTTAGGAATGGCGATCCATGAAAGTAACTTTGGTATGAGTTATTTAGCACAGGACAGGAATAACTTATTCGGCATGAATGCGATTGACGATAATGAAAATCTGGCCGAACATTTTGATGCGCCGGAAAGAGCTGTTGATGCATTAGCAGAAAGATATTTGAATAAAAATTATATCAATCCACTCGGAAGGTATGCGAATGGAGCGGTATTCGGCAACAAATCGCGTGGTTTTAACGTGAAATATGCTTCCGATCCATACTGGGGACAAAAGATTGCCGGTCATATGTACCGCGCGGATAAGACGTTGGGCGGCAAGGATTTCGGCAAATATACGATTGGAGAAACGAACGCCTCCAACATTGAAGTGCGCCACACACCTGAGGAAGGTTCAGGAAATAAGCAATTTACGTATTTGAACGAAATAAGGCCCGTTGCCATTTTAGAAACAGCAAACGGCTGGTGTAAAGTTATTTCCGACCATAATGATTACAATGAAGCGTACATTCACTCACAGTATGTGAACGAACTTGAAATAGTAAAATAGATTAAGAGACCCCGTCGCATTGCTTGCGGCGGGGTTTCATCTGCGTATGGCATGGTGTGGATTCGCTGAGTTGGCCGATATCCAACCCGAATTGGCCGATATCCAACCCGAATTGACCGATATCCAACCCGAATTGGCCGATATCTGTTGTGAACCGACCGATATTGAAAGTTGGCCGATATATTGCTTGAAACGGCCGATATTGAAAGTTAGCCGATATTTTACTTGAAATGGCCGATATAATGGAAAATGGGCCGATATCCAACCCGAATTGACCGATATCCGTTGTGAACCGGCCGATATTGAAAGTTGGCCGATATATTACTTGAACCGGCCGATATAATGGAAAATGGGCCGATTTCCAACCCGAACCGACCGATATAATCAAAAATTAGCCGATATATCCGAATCAAAAATTAAAAATCGCAATAAAAAAAGCGGGGGAGTCCCCGCTATCTTCTTTTCACCAACCGCAGCAACTGTCTGAACGCATCGCGGTAAAATAGATACAATCCCGCGGCATAGAGCACAGCCCCAAGCGGAATCAATACCGCCAGCTGCAGCAGTGAATACCACTCCGTAATCCCTGTATAGCGCTCAAGTAAATAGAGCGGAATTGCCATGATTATCGTTGGAATCAGCACTCGGACGAAAAGCCCGGCCAGTTTTCTTTTCTCCCCGCGTTCAAAATCTTTATAGACAATAAAGCTTGTTACGCTTAAATAATAGACCGACACGAGCGAACTTGTCAGCGCCAAGCCCGGATAGCCAAACGGCTCCACCAAGAGCCAGTTAAGGACAAGATTCAACAGGATCGTCGTCGCACTGACGCGGAACACCGTCGCCGTACGACCTTGGGCATACATCGATTTCGAAACAATATATTGCATTCCTTGCGTCACAATCATTGGCAAATAGAGCACCAATGCAAGATACGTATTCTGTGTGTCCTCTGCGGTAAATTTCCCGCCCTCATAGATGAAGGAAATCGCCTGCTTTCCGACCAGCAAGAGCCCGACCGCAATCGGCATCAACGAAACGAACGAAATCTGCATTCCCGTAAAGAAGGTCTGCTGATATTTTTTCTTATCCTCGACCTGCTCCGATAATAACGTGAAAATAATCGCGGCAATCGTCGTTCCGTATATCGCATGCGGCACGCTTACCAGCAATGAGGCGTTGTTCAAATACGTAACCGCACCTTCCATCGTCCCGGCAGCAAACATTTTATTAACAAACATATTGATCT
>CALGSR010000261.1 GCA_937902115.1 uncultured Bacillus sp.
TTTTTATTACATTTCAACCTTCACTAAATAGTCGGGGGGTTTTTCAGTGGCTTCTACCCGTCCCCTTGTCCCGTTCTAGCGATGTTCGGTATTGAATTCGGTTGCTTAGGTCAGCTAAACTGAGATATTCTCCATTGCCGGCACCTGTGTCAATGCCAATTTTATTATGATTTATCCAGAATTCCCCGCAGGATACCCCTAGGCGATCGGTTGGTGTATGGCCAAACACAATCGTTTTTGGATAGGGAAAGAAGGACGTTAAAAATGGCTCGCGGATGGCAAGTAAATCCTCGTGACTTTGCCTGTGAAGAGAAACTCCCGGACGGATACCGGCATGAACAAATAGATATTCCGAGTCTTCATAAAAATACGGAAGTGATTGAAGAAAAGGAAGCCACTCTTCCCATAAAGGATCAGTTTCACAAAGTTGATTGATGGCCCTTTGTTCATGATTGCCCCTTAAAGCAACGGCCCCACGCTGCACCAATTTTTCTACTAATTGCAGTGTTTCCAAGCTATTGGGACCTTTGCCGATGTAATCTCCCAGCAAAAACAAACGGTCATGATCTGGCTGGAAATTTGCCATTGTTAACAGCCTTTCCAATGCATCCGCTTGCCCGTGAATATCTGAAATGGCAAGAATTCTCCCCAATGTCCCAACCCCTTTATTTCCAAATTCCCCTAAACATGATATTCCCTTACTTTTTCTATTTGATGTGAAAAAATCAGTGTATCTTTTATCCTGAATAGAAGATAAATGTTAGAATCAATGGCTAGCGGTTCATGATGTAAAACAGTCATACGTCCCCCAGCGGTTTCTACCATTAACCTCCATTTTCTCCCCTCATAAACTGTATGCATGACCGTTCCAGATATACAGTTTATTCCTTCAGAACCATGTTCATTGCTGTGAGAAATTGTTACATCTTCGGAATCTAGGACAATCACCGCCTCACTTCCAGGGCACACTTCTCCCCTGCCTTTAATGAGTTGTTCTCCGATCGATACAGACTGTTCATTCACTGAATAATGTTCCATCGCTTTTCCATTTAGGCGGTTGGTCATCCCCAACAAACCGGCAACCCATAAAGAGGCTGGATTTTCGCGTACTTCTTTCGGTCTGCCAAACTGCTCGATACGTCCATCCCTTAAGATAAGCATCCGGTCTGCCAATGCATAAGCTTCAAGCGGATCATGGGTAACATGAAGCACCGTTGTCCCCAATTGCCGCAATAAATAGGAAAGTTCATTTCTCATCTCATACCGCAGCTGCATGTCTAAATTAGAAAGCGGCTCATCCATTAACAGAAGATCAGGTTCCGTAGCCAATGCCCTGGCAATAGCCGCCCTTTGCTTCTGTCCTCCGGAGATCTCCGACGGATATCGTTCTTCCAACCCATGTAGGTGCAGCAACTCAAATAAAAAGTTCTTTTTTTCCATGATAACCGTCTTTTTTGTCTTTTTTAATTTGTCTCCATAAAAGATATTTTGCATCACGGTCATATGAGGCCAAAGTGCATAGTCCTGAAAAACCATATTAATCGGTCTTTTTTCCGGCTGCATGAGATACGCAGGAGAAGAAAGACGCTGATCATTTAAGATGATTTCTCCTTTATCAGGAGATTGTAATCCAGCGATCAACTGCAGTAGTGTTGATTTTCCACAGCCTGATGGGCCAAGGATGCTGATAATTTCCCCGGTATTCATTTCAAATGTCACGTCATCTAAGGCTTGGAACTCTTTAAAACTCTTCGATACGTTTTGAATCCTTAAAGACATAGTTTTTCTTCTCCTTTATCTTTTGTGTTGATTGTTGAAAACTTTTTTCAAAAAGAGCTTTAATCACCATCATCAAAATGACAATCGCGGTACCACTTGTGATCGTCGCTGCAGTAGCATACCCATAATTCAAATCTTCAAAGGCGTCATTAATGGCAACAGGCAGCGTGGTAAAACCAGGTGGATACAAGATCGTCGTAATCGCTAAATCAAAAATACTCGTCCCGAAAGCTGTCAGTGCAGCTGTTAATAGCGATGCCCGAATGAGCGGCACTAATATATAGCGAATCCGTTCTATTAAAGAAGCACCTTGAAGTGCCGCAGAGGATAACAGACTTCCGGGAATTTTCGTCATCGCGCCGATCAACAATCTGGCGGAAATCGGAATGGCACTCGCAATACTTGCAAGTACTAATATCCAAGGAGTTCCATATAGCTGTAAATGAAGAGGCTCAAGCCACGATTGATTCCAAACAAAAATATATCCAATCCCAAGAACAACCCCTGGGACAGCTAAAGAAATGATCGACAATGAATCGATGATCGCTCGATAGCGAAAATCAGTAAAAATCAGTACATATCCAATCATAAAGCCCACAATAAGGCCGGCAACTGCTGCCACCCCGGCAATTTCCAATGAGTGGATAAGCCCTTCTATCACAGTGGATTGAACGGTAAATAAGGAGATGTAATGCTCAAGCGTAAAATTATCTGCTGAGATTCCATTGCCCATTACTTTCATGAATGAAACAAGAAAACTGCTGCCAATAGGGATTCCTATCGCAATTAATAAGAAACATATGTTTAACAGATTATATGCCCAGGAATACTGGCTTCTTTGTGTCCTCTTCCGCTCGGCTCTTTCATTGATAGAATGAAAGTTTCCCTTTTTTAGAATCCACAACTGAAAGGCCATGACGATGACAACAATCAAAACCAAATACAGCGAGAGGACACCGGCCATATCAAAACGAATCGGCGCTGTATAAAGGGCGGTGTAAATAGAATAAGATAAAGTTGGGTAGCTATAAACAGCCGCAAGAGAAGCAGGCAGTCCAAAATCTCCGATCGTATCCATAAAAATTAAAGCTGCCCCTGATAATAATGCAGGTACTAATAGTGGAGCCTGAACCGTTCGAAATGCAGCCCAAGGGTTCGCTCCATTCAGTCTGGCCGCCTCCCCGAACCGTGAAACTTCCCACTCCAATGCAGCTGTCATTGCAAGATAGGCGAAGGGGAATTTACATAATGTCATAATGAGAATTAAACCAAATGGCTGAAAGACCAAATCGGTCACCCATGTAATCCCAAAAATCTGATTGGCCAACCCTCTGCCATTTGCAAACAAAACCCATCCTTGAGAAAGAATAAATGACGGCAGAATTAATAGGGCCCATGCTGAGAAATCGAGCAGCCACGCAGTCTTAAATGCCCTTGAAGTCCGAAGAATCGCAAGGAATCCCCCAAGAATCGTTCCCAATACAGCCGTTCCACTCGCAAGAATGAGAGAATTAGTCAATGACTTAGACCACAGTTTTCGCTCAAAAACTTCCAATAAAATACCCCATCCAGCAAAATTCCCCTGTCCAAAAAACAATCCTGGAAAAACGATTTGCAGCAGGACAGAAAACAATGGCAGCAGAATCAATATAAACAGGATAGTCATCACTCCCCACCCCAACATACTTGGATTAGAGCGGGTTTTACGAGAAAATAAATTCATCCCCTTGCCTCCTTTATAAAAACGGCAGTTTTCCTCTGAAAAAGAGACAAAAGACAAGATGGTAAGAAAACGGCCATCAGGACGATCTCTTACCATCTATGTACTAGATCTCTTCAGCTAAAAAGCAGTTTCACTGATTCAAAGATTATTGAGCGGCCTGGTCAGCAAACCACACTTTTATTTCAGCTTCATTCTCAGCGGCCCATATTGGATCAGCGATAAGCAATTTAGGATCTTTCTCTCGATCTGAAGGACCTTCTACATCTGAAACTGTTGAACTATAGTAACCCTCTGCACCTGCACTCACCATTTCATCTTGTGTTTCTTTTTCGAGTAAAAAGTCAATAAAGGCTTTTGCCACTTCTATATTTTCTGAATCCTTATTTATAGCCGCATAACGAACAGAAGCAGGAGAACCTTCTTCAGGCCAAACAATTTCAATCGGTTCACCGTTACTTTTCATTGTATAAGCATTGGATTCCTGAAGAGCTGCAATTTTAAGCTCACCGTTCAAAAGAGCCTCAACAACATTTGGATTTTTCGGATATACTTTTGCTCCATTAGCAAACAGATCATTAAAGTAGCGTTTTCCTTCTTCCATGCCTAAGTCTTGGAAGAACCAAGAAACAAACGGATACGCTGGAGCAGCGATTGCCGGATCAGCCATCCCCACTGCATCTTTGAATTCAGGCTTCGTTAGGTCCTCCCATGTTTTTGGAGCATTTTCAGCATCAATCTGATTGGTATTATAAACAATCACACTTGCCGCATGGGCACCTGTCGGAATATATGCTGCGGATTCTGGAAGAAGCGATTGTCCAAACTCATTTAAGTTTGCTTCATTTTCTAGTTCTACATCCTGCAGCAGAATTCCATCCTTATCCCATCTTGAAAATGCTGCTTGTCCGTCCATCCAGACAACATCCCAATTTGGATTTCCCTTCTCTGCTTCAATACGAGATTGAATTTCAGCCCCATTGCCACCGACAAGTTCAATATCGTAACCTGTTTTTTCTTCAAATAAAGGTTCAATCATTTCATCAAAATCATTTAGATAAACAACAAGCGGTTCTGAGGCACCGCCATTGGTTGAATCTGTTTTTTCTGCGCTTGTTCCTGACTCCTGTGAACACCCCGCTGCCACTAGGACGGCTGTTACTGAAAGTAAAGAAACCCATTTTTTCATTTTCTTCATTATTTTCCTCCCGGCTTTGTCTTCTCTACCAGAATAAGGTTCAGGAATTAAGCTTAGATAAAGCTTGTGTTAATATCATGTTAAATAATTTCTAATATTCTTGATATAAATATAGATATTATCTATATTTATTTTGGAATAAGGCTCAGTTACTGTTCAATGTTAATCAACAACAAGATTTAACAGTGCCTTGAATAAAAACGAGGAAGCACTGGAGAAGAGTGAACTTACAACAATTAAAAGTTTTCATTCTTACTGCTCAAACGGGGAAATTAGCAAAAGCAGCAGAAACATTACAGCTCAAACAACCAACGATTACTTTTCATTTAAATCGGCTTCAAGAAAGCTTAGGGGTTCAGCTTTTTTCTGATTCAGCTTCTAAAAGCTGGGTATTGTCCGATGCAGGAAAGGCACTTTATCACTATGCAGTTCAAATCGTCCACCTTGTGGAAAAATCCGAAACGATCATGAAAGAGTATCAATCATTAAAGCGCGGTAAAGTCTATCTTGGTGCAAGTTATACCCCTGCCTCATATATTCTTCCGCCATATCTAGCAGACTTCCAAAATCAGCATGAAGAAGTATACATCTCTCTCATGGTAAAAAAAGCTCCTTCTATCCTTGAGAGAGTATTAAATTATGAACTGGATCTCGGGGTGGTCGCATACGGAAAATTGGATGATCCCGAATTAACAGTCATCCCCGTAATGGAGGATGAATTAGTCTTAATCATGCATCCGGATCATCCACTGGCTACTGTAAAGGATATCCAGACTCATCATTTAACTGCATTTCCCTTCATTCTTCATGAAGAAAAGTCTATCAGCCGCATTTTGACCGATCAATGGATGGGTAAGAATCAAATTGATTTAAAAATCATGATGGAAATCGGCTCGATTAAAACAATAACAGAAGGGATTTCTGCCAATATCGGTCTCTCTATTGTTCCTAGATTAAGTGTACAAAGCTATGTGAAGGAAGGCAGATTATTAGCTAAAGAACTGCCAAACTATGTAAATGAGCGATATATCTACATCATTTATCGAAAGAACCAGCTATTTACCCCGTTGATGGAAACCTTCATTAGATTTCTCTCTGATTCTTTAATAAAGAACACAGGTTCAGAGCAGAAATCGAACGGGTGATAATTAAAATGGAAAAATAACATAATCCTTACAAGAACCTCTACTTCAAGTAAAATTCTTTAGATTCTCCTAATAAACGGAGTAGATTTCACAAATAATATAATGAGAAATCAATATTCTGAGGAGGATTTTTATGCAGCAAAATCAACAAATGAAAGAGCAGGAGCATTTGGCTTCGGTTATGAAACCGGGATTTGCCGGTACGGATGCTCAAAAAGTAAAACAAGAAATTCAAAAGGATGTAAGCGAGGGACAAGGTGCCATGACCTCCAGAGAAGCAGGAGCGATGCGCGATTAAAACTTATCGGACTTATCGGCATATGGATTAGGGAACGAAATTCGAGAGGAGAAGAAGTTTTGGAAGATTTTTGCGCATCTCTATGGCCTGAAGAACCAACACCGGAAAATCTGATAAATTGCGATGAATGTGGTCTTGACAAGCATGGCTCCCGAATGATTTGGGGAGAAGGAAATCCTGAAGCACCCATTATGATTCTTTTAGACAACCCTGGAGCTCGTGAGGATCGAGAAAACAAACCCTTTATTTGCGGGACAAGACAGACATTGCAACAGGCTGTCCATCAGGCCGGATTAAAGATTGATGACTTGTATGTAACCTATGTATTAAAAAGAAAACCGACACGTTCCTATGATAAAGATAAAACAAGACAAATCTGCATGAACCATCTTCACCAGCAATTAAAGTTAAAACAACCACAATTCATTGTTTGTCTTGGAAATGTCGCGGTCCAGTCCTTCTTTAACAATCAGGAAGCAGATGTTAAATCATTACGAGGGAAAATCCATATGAATAACGGGCAACAAGCGGCCGTTGCCTACCATCCTTTAGCTATAAGGCGCCGCCCCAATCTCTGGCCGGCATTTTTGGAGGATTGGAAGCTGGTAGCAGACCATTATTATAATTCAGGAATCTTTTAGACTATCCTTTTACTTGGATTGCATTTTTAAGGGACATGGGGACGGGTCCCTTGTCCCAATTTGTCCCACATATAGAAGGTGGATAGATCTCTTAATCAACAAAATCCTTTATACTCATCCCCCATCCTTCTGAATAGGATTCATATTGACTTTGTTTGTTCAGTACTTTTTTCTCAGATTGCAGGACTAATTCTTTCATCTGTTTAAACTCTTTGTTCGTTGAATGAATTTTATCCATTTCTGTTTTGATAAATCTTCTTTTTCTTAACAGACTTTGTAAGCTTTTTGCATAAAAGTATCCCTGACTGGCATTAAAGCTTGTCGTTTCCAATTCATGATAAATTTTGCTGATTTCCTTATCTGTCTTGCTTAAAGATTGATTCATCAAGCGGCTGTAATCCTCTAACTCTAGCAACTTGTTGTATAGCAAACTAATCGATGATTCTATAAATGATTCTTCAATAGAGAACTCTCGTTTATGGACTGGAGTTTCATCCAATTTCACCAGTTTCAAGCTGCTTCCCTGTTGGATTTCTTTTTCCGAGGCTTTACACAGCTTTCCCCTTCCTTCATTTGGATAGATATTTGTAATGGCCTTTGCAGTTGAATTTAATTCAATACATACCTTTTCGCCGTGAAACAGATGAATCATGGATCCATCTTCTAGATTTTTCATTTCATACGTTCCAGTTTTTATGATTTCTTTTACCGATACATTTAATTCTGAATCCGCTTGTTCCTCGAAATGCCGCCTTGCTTTTACCAATAACGTCTTTTTTATATTTAACGAACCGATATTAAAAGAAATACCATTTTCCACTCGTATATTGCTGCTCTTGCTCAAGCGCCTTTCCTCCTTTCACAGTGGTCTGTTTTCCCAATCTCTGTTTAATTATCATTCTTTTATTATAGCAAGAAATTGACGGATAAATGAATGCTATTCAAAAAGGAACGGAATCCGGAATCCGTTCCTCTTTATTTTTAATTATGATTCTTCCAAAGCAGGTTTTCCTGCTTCAATTAATACTTTATTTCTCCCTAGGAATAGAGCTAGAACGATAATAAATATTCCAGTCCCTACTAACTGCCATTCGATTTTGATAAAATCCGCCATTGGACCAAAAATTAGCATTCCAAGCGGCATCATTGAGGTTGAAATCATCCCCATTACACCAAAAACCCTGCCTAAATAAGCCTCTTCAATTTTCTCCTGTAACAAAACAGTTGCCGGTGTATTAAAAATAGGCAAGGCCACACCAAATAAGGCCATGAAGGCTAAATAAACCCAAAAGACTGGAACGATTCCAAGTGCCAATGTGCAGACACCCATCATTACACTTGCAAATCCCAACGTTTTTATTTTATTTTGGAAGCCTCCCCAGGAAGCAATGATTCCCCCGCCTGCCATCATGCCGACAGAGAAAGCAATTTCAATCGCTGATAAACGCCACACATCATTACCAAAACTTCGTGTCACCTGCAGTGGTGTCAAAAATGACGCGGGTGCCATCAAGACAAAGAAAACCGCAAAGAAGAAAAAGAATTTCTTTAAAAAATCATGTTTATTCACATATTGTAAACCTTGTTTAAAGTCACTAAAATAACTTGTTGTTTGTTTTTCCGCAGCCTTCTCATGC
>CALGSR010000262.1 GCA_937902115.1 uncultured Bacillus sp.
AATGATGAGACAGCTTACGATGTATCAACAGGCGATTATTGCTGCTGGCAGGGTATTCCGTCTGCTTGATGAAACAGAAATGGTACCGGAACAAAAAAATGCTGCGGGTACAAAAATTATTGATGGGGAAATTGAATTTCGTGATGTCAGCTTTTCCTATGACGGAAAAAAGGATGTGCTCAAAAATATTTCTTTTACAGCAAAACCGGGTGAGACCGTTGCGCTTGTTGGTCATACAGGCAGTGGGAAAAGTTCAATCATTAATTTGCTGATGCGATTTTATGAATTTGAGCGTGGCGATATTTTGATCGATGGTGTTTCGATAAAGGAATACTCAAGTGAAGAATTACGGGAAAGAATGGGGCTTGTTCTCCAGGATCCATTCCTTTTTTATGGAACAGTGAAGGACAATATCCGAATGTATAATGATTCCATGACAGATGAAAAGGTTAAAGAAGCAGCAGAGTTTGTTCAGGCGCATCATTTTATCGGAAAACTTACCGATGGTTATGAACATCGTGTCGTTGAACGCGGTTCTACCTTTTCCAGCGGACAGCGGCAGCTTATTGCTTTTGCCAGAACAATAGCAACGGATCCAAAGATCCTTGTTCTTGATGAGGCAACAGCTAATATCGATACTGAAACAGAGGAAGAAATTCAGTCCGCTTTAGCGAAAATGCGTAAAGGGAGAACGACGATTGCGATCGCTCACAGATTGTCAACGATTCAGGATGCGGAATTAATTCTCGTGCTCCATCAAGGAAATATTGTTGAAAGAGGAACACATCAGGAACTATTGGTGCAGAAGGGATTGTATTATCAAATGTTCCAGCTACAAAATGGTCTTGTTGTTTCGTAACGGATGTCACAGAATGTTCACGATACATTGTTATCCTTTTATATCTCCTTTTGATAAAATGGATAAAGTATGAACAGAGTGGAGAGGATAAAATGTCAGATTTAAACATTTTCATGGCTTTCGGGGCTGGCTTTTTGAGCTTTATCTCACCTTGCTGCCTTCCGCTTTATCCGGCTTTCCTTTCTTACATCACGGGGATGAGTGTAGGAGACTTAAAAAGTGATAATGGAATGCTGCAGAAACGGAGTTTATTGCATACAATCTTTTTCTTAGTAGGTTTCTCAGCAATATTTGTTGCTATTGGATTTGGAACAAGCTTCATCGGTTCCTTCTTTACTGATTATCAAGATTTAATCCGTCAGATCGGTGCTATTTTTATTATCCTGTTTGGATTAATCATTGTAGGGGTTTTTACGCCGGAATTCATGATGAAGGAGCGCCGTTTTGAATTTAAGAACAGACCTTCAGGCTATATTGGTTCCGTTTTAATCGGGATGGCGTTTGCTGCCGGATGGACACCTTGTACAGGACCGATTCTGATGTCAGTGATCCTGCTTGCGGGAACGAATCCAGATTCAGCTATGATTTATATGATGGCTTATGTATTAGGGTTTGCGATTCCATTCTTTGTTCTTTCATTCTTTATCGGAAAAATGAATTGGATTCGGAAACATAATGCGAAAATTGTTAAAATCGGTGGTTGGCTGATGATTATTATGGGGATCTTTCTATTCTTTGATTGGATGACAATGATTATTTCTCTGTTAACATACCTATTTGGCGGGTTTACCGGTTTTTAAACGTTTGCTGAGTGAATGATTTTTACTGGTTGTGTAAATTAGGAGGAATACATCATGGCTAGAATATTACTTGTTGACGATGCTAAATTTATGAGGGTGACCTTGACAACGATGTTAACAAAGACAGGTCATGAAATTGTTGGTGAAGGAATGAACGGCAGGGATGCAATTGAATTATACCGCAAACTGCAGCCTGATTTAGCGATTTTGGATATGACCATGCCTGAAATGAACGGATTAGATGCGGTTAAAAATATTAAAAAAGAATTTCCCCAAGCTGTTATTATTATGTGCTCTGCTATGGGGCAGCAAAGAATGATTGTTGAAGCGATCAAATCCGGGGCAAAGGATTTCATCGTTAAGCCTTTTGTAGAATCGGCAGTTATTGATGCCATTGACCGGGTCCCTAAGAATAGGATTTAAATCTTTTTAACGATAGTAAAGGTGAATCTTTCTCTTAATTTTTGATGAATAAAATTTTTTAAATGAATGAAATCATTTCTCCATTATAACTGTTTGCGATATAATGATAGTGCATTGATTAGAATGAAGGGAAATGAAAAGATGAATATGGTGCTCGTAACATCTATTGGGGCTATTTTCATGGCAGTATTT
>CALGSR010000263.1 GCA_937902115.1 uncultured Bacillus sp.
AATATTTCTTTCTCAACAGACAAAGGCGTTTTCAAAGATGCTGATTTAATTGTTCTTGGTCCCGGCAGTCTCTATACGAGTATTTTACCAAACCTTCTTGTTCCGGGGATTGGCCATGAGGTTTGTGCTGCAAAAGCAAAAAAGGTTTATATCTGCAATTTAATGACTCAGGCAGGGGAAACACTTGACTATACGGCAGGTGATCATGTCCGTGCCATCTATGATCATATGGAAAAACCTTTTATTAATACGATTTTAGTCAATAATGAAGATATTCCGCTTCATGTGCAGGAGAGATACAACAAGGAAGATGCTGAACCAGTTCATTATGACGTGAACAGTCTGTATTCCTTAGGGTTGGAGGCTATTTTTGGTGAAATTGTTTGTATCGAAAATGGAGTGATCCGTCACGATACAAATGAAGTAGCAAAAATTTTATATTCCTTGTTAATTAATGAAACTTTTAAGCGCGATAATGCGTAATACATGTAGCGCTTTATTACTAAGTAGAAGATCATCGTCAAGGTGCCGGGCGTTGTTCCGGTACCAAGGTTGTTTCGACACAATATGTCAAGCGGATGACTTCCGCTTTCTTAAAAAATTAGAGGTCGCTGAGCAAGACGCTTGCGCTTTTCTTATGAGGGGGTGAAGTAGTGTCGTTCGCTTCAGAGACGAAAAAAGAATTAACGAATTTAGAGGTAAAAGATTGTTGCGGCAAAGCTGAATTATCAGCACTGATCCGGATGAACGGCTCACTCTCGTTTGCAAATAAAAACCTGTCGATTGATATTCAAACTGAAAATGCTGCGATTGCCAGACGGATTTATACGCTGATAAAGAAATATTATACAGTAAGTGTAGAATTGTTAGTGCGAAAGAAGATGCGCTTAAAAAAGAATAACGTTTATATTGTTCGTTTAGTGGAAAATGCCCGTCAAATCTTAACTGACTTGAAAATTATCGCTGAGGGGTTTGAATTGGTGCATAATATTTCACCGGAATTGATCAAGAAAAAATGTTGTAAGCGCTCTTATTTGCGTGGTGCTTTTCTTGCGGGTGGTTCTGTAAATAACCCGGAGACATCTTCTTATCATCTAGAGATTTCCTCGCTTTATAAAGAGCATAATGACGCATTATGCGAATTGATGAATGTATTTGATTTGAATAGTAAAACACTCGAACGAAAAAAGGGCTTTATCACTTATTTGAAGGAAGCCGAAAAAATAACAGACTTTCTAATTGTTATTGGAGCCAATTCTGCGCTTTTAAAATTCGAAGACGTTCGTATTGTCCGTGATATGAGAAATTCTGTGAATCGGTTGGTTAATTGTGAAACCGCAAACTTAAATAAAACGATTGGTGCTGCCATCCGGCAGGTAGAAAATATTAAATATATTGAAGAAACAGTTGGTCTTGGAATCCTGCCTGAGAAGTTACGGGAAATAGCTGAACTACGTGTCGCCTATCAGGATGTCACGCTAAAAGAGCTGGGGGAAATGGTTTCAGGCGGAACAATCAGCAAATCGGGAATTAATCACCGGCTGAGAAAAATAGATGAGATTGCCGACAAAATAAGAAAAGGCCAACTTACAGGAGGAATATAGGAAATGGTAGAAAAACAGGTGCAAGTAAAATTACGAACAGGGCTGCAAGCACGTCCTGCAGCATTATTTGTTCAGGAAGCCAACCGCTTTTCATCAGATGTGTTTTTAGAAAAGGATGGAAAGAAAGTTAATGCCAAGAGTATTATGGGCTTAATGAGTCTGGCCATTAGTTCAGGCAGTACAATTAATTTAATAGCAGACGGCTCGGATGAACAAGAAGCATTAAATAAATTAGCGGAATACATTGAGCAGGACATCTAAACAAAAAACTCGCAGTGAAAAAGCTGCGAGTTTTTTTGAACTAAATGATTACTTATCTGATTTCTTTTCAACAGAGGAGCTGCGTGTGATGATATGGTCAATTAAGCCATATTCCTTCGCTTGTACAGCTGTCATGAAGTTGTCGCGGTCTGTATCTTTAGCAATAACATCAAGAGGTTGTCCGGAACGCTCAGCTAAAATGCCATTTAATTTATCACGTAAGAAAAGGATGCGTTTTGCGGCAATTTCGATCTCAGTTGCCTGACCTTGCGCGCCGCCAAGCGGTTGGTGAATCATGACTTCCGCATTAGGAAGAGCATAACGCTTACCGATTGTACCGGCAGTAAGAAGGAATGCACCCATTGAAGCAGCCATACCAATACAAATCGTTTGTACGTCCGGCTTAATAAACTGCATTGTATCATAGATGGCCATTCCAGATGTGATGCTTCCGCCAGGGCTGTTGATGTAAATAGAGATATCCTTTTCAGGGTTTTCTGCTTCAAGGAATAAAAGCTGTGCCACAATCGAGTTTGCAACATTATCATCGATTGCACTTCCAAGCATAATAATGCGGTCTTTTAATAAACGGGAATAAATGTCATAAGCCCGTTCTCCGCGGTTAGTTTGTTCAATAACTGTTGGGATTAAGTTCATTTTTACAACCTCCTCAAGTCATAATGAGATCAGCAGCATGAATGGAAAATACTGCTGTACTTGTGATTTTATCATACACTGATGGTCAAAAAAGGTCAAATAAAACAACTTAAGTAACGGGAGTTTCTTCAACTTTTTCAGGGTCTAGCTGCAGCGCCTAGCCCCTCTTGGGTCTACAGCCAATCTGTCAAGAAGGTTAAAGAACAACCTTCATGCCGCTCGTCTTATTTGCCTAAGGCTGAGCAAGGCGCTTCCGCTTTTATTATCTTCATTATTCTTTCCATTCTTATCCACAATATGCTCTTTTCATACTAGAATCCTTTTTGAGTCAAAAAAAACCTCTCATTCTAAAAGAACAAGAGGTTTTTGTATATTGGACTCATTTGTTGTATGCCCTCGGCAGGAATCGAACCTGCATTTTAACCTTCGGAGGGTCACGTGCTATCCGTTGCACCACGAGGGCTAAATATGACATTTGATTACCAACGCTTTTCTATTATACTCGATTCGAATTGCGATTGCAAGCTTCTTTTTGGGAAGGATTTTCGTTGTTTCCTGTCATAAAAATCCCTTGGCGTTAATAATACTGATATAGTAGAATGTAGAAAGAAGGCGGTGGCATAAATGGATCTAAGGACAGGGCTAAGACAGCAGCAAACGATAAAATTGTCGATGACCCAGGAACTGACACAAGCGATTACATTATTGCAATACTCAACGCAAGAATTAACTGAATTTTTGGAAAATAAGGCCAATGAAAATCCTCTTTTACAGGTTGAATCAGGTAATATCTATACGGTTGATCCCCGTTATGACAGGGTGAGAAAGACTGTTCATTCAAATCAAACGGATAGAAAAAGCTGGCTTGAGCAAATAGCGAAAAATGAAACTTCACTTGTACAATACATACTGTCCCAAATTGATCTAGGACAGTACGATCGGGTGATGAAAAAAATACTGATCTTTATCATTAATAGCCTGAATGAAAATGGTTACCTACCGATGAGCAGTGAAGAATGTGCCGCCTATATGGCCGTTTCTGAAAAGAAAGTCGAAGAGGCTGTCGCGATTATCCATGCCCTTGAACCCGCTGGAGTGGGGGCAAGAAATTTACAGGAATGTTTATTGCTGCAGCTTAAAGCTAAGGAAAAGACACATCCTCTTGCTGAAAAAATTATTTCAGATTACTTTGTTCTTTTTGCCGAAAAGAAATGGAAGCTTATTGCAAAGGAGCTTACTAGTGAGTTGAAAGAAATTCAAGAGGTATATGATGAGGTTCAGTCCTTAAATCCTCGTCCAGGATCTGATTTTTTTGCCAAACAAGCTGTCTATATTATCCCGGATATTACGATTAAATGGGTGGGGGACTCCCTTTCAGTCAGCATCTATGACGAGGTACTTCCGAAAGTCGAGTTTAATCAAACCTATTTTCAGAAATTCAATCGCTTAAA
>CALGSR010000264.1 GCA_937902115.1 uncultured Bacillus sp.
ATTATGGTCAGTTAAGCTGGCGGCCTTTTCCTTTTATATCCTCCGGCAAATATAAAGATAAAACTTCCCTAAATAACGGAATCAGGGACTTTCTGACAAATTGAATACAATAGAAACTGAAAGAACATACAAATTCTGCCCAATGAAATATTATCCACCTTTTTACGAACCAAGCAGAAGATAGGGGTGAAATGAATAAATGAAGCGTTATGCTAAAGCAAGATCAATCCTAAAAAGAACAATAAAAAAAACATAAAACCAAATCAAAGTGGTCAGGCGAAGGACTCGTCAACATTTTCTATGATCCTTAAGGAAAACGAGGATATGATTAAAAAGGCTGTTGGTGTGAATGCTGATGTTGTTATTCATAAATTCGTTATTAATCTCGTTAACAAGGTAAGAATGGCTATTCATTTTGTCAAAGTAAAACCCATTTTTAGCTTCCTTGATGTAGTTCTCCATCGTCCCTCTCTTTTGATAGCACGGACGATATCTTCAGGAGAAGCTACTTCAAACTTCGTGACAAAAAAGGAATGAGTAAAGAACAATTCACCTGCGGGCCGCACCGATTGGATAATGACCTTTCTAGGTTTCGACCATGATTTTGCTTGGTAAATGGTTTCTTCAAAATAGTATTCCGTTTTTGAAACGTCTACAGGTGCAGAAGAAGGATGATATTCCTTCGCTAGACTCTGTAGTTGGGGATTTGATTTTAGCCGAATGATGTAATAAACTGATTCCTTTTCGCACAACTCATATAAGACGGGAACAGCAAATCCACTGTCTCCACGTAGGAACAAACTCGTTTCTGGAAATGTTTCGTTGTAATGTTCAATCAAGGGCTGAATAAATTCAACCACACCGTTGGAAGTATAGACATTTCCCGGACGGAGTTTCGCCTTCAAAAAGCCGCCTGTGGCACCGTCAAAGGCAACTAAAGGATGAAAGCCCATAGTCCCATAATGCGAATTATAAGAGGATGATTCTTGTTCACCATATGTATCAGAATGGGTAGAATCCAGGTCTATGAATAACGCTAACGCTTTTCGGAAGGCGTGAATTTTGTCCAGTAATTCTTGGTTGGCTTGATTTAAGCGATCAATCGATTCTTCATCAAAACGGGTGTAAAAGCGAGATAAACTGGGTTGAGAAGCAAGCGCTGGTGTTCCCAAAATTTGTGTAAAAACAGGATCTTTCGTTAATTGGTCCGCAGCGTCATCTTCGGAATACCCAGCAATCAATTGATAAATCTTTTGCCGTAACAAGTTTTCGTTTGAATGAAGATAATAAGCTCTTGAATCATTCAGTCTTAAGTATTGGCACAAAGTCTTTGAAAAATTGATTTTCTCATCGAATTCTCTAAAAAGAAATTCACCTGTATCGGAGGAAAGAGAACCTCCATCATTTGACAATTTAATTTTACGATTGAAATCAAGCGTTTTTTTCGTTAAAGTAACCATATAAAGAATCCTTTCTGTGAGGTTTTGGGTGGTACTTTAACTTTAACAGAAATGGGTTCTTTTTTTGCATTTATTTAGTGCAGGATCAAATGGGTAAAGAAAGCCTAGAATACTGGTGTTTAAGGTTGATTCTTAAATTACTGTGAATCATTCAGGTTTTATACTATTTATTTTGTCATTTTTAAAAGGGAAAATCGGTAAAAGGAGAATATTAGGAGCTGAAAATGGTTAGGTCTATACAGGACGCTGTGAAAGAGGCTCAAGCGTTGCAACTTTCCAGAAAAAGCAATGACTTATTCAGTTTGTTCTGGAGCAAATTAAAGGAAAACAGAATGGAGCGAGCCAATTGCATGAAACAAAATAATTATTCTACACAAACTGTTGCCGGAACAAACATAGAAGAAGTAAAAAGGCTGAATGCGCAATCAGGTCTGTCGTATAACGAGGTAAAAGAGCTACTCGCAAGAACCACTGGCGGTCGTGGGACTAGAATTTACAGCAATACGAAAATCGAGGAAGTCAGAAGTATGAATCAACAATCATTGGAAAACAACAATATTGATAACAATTCAAATAATATTTGATGTATTCTGTTTTTTGTTTGGTTTTTAAATACATTATCATTTGGAAACGATAATACAAAAATAAAGGCCTTCTCATTTAAAGAGGGCCTCAATGGAAATCATTCCGTTTATTTGCTTGCAGAAAATGGTCTTCTTCTATCTATCCAATAGTTCCCAAGGTCCATGCCAATGGGATTCATCAACAGTAAATAATATATAGATGATACCGATGATGAAAGCGAACATTAAAATGCAAGGCCCTACTAGGAAAAAGCTAACGATCCCTTTCTCTACGAATTTCGGCAGATCGGAAAAAGAAGAGCTGCTGTGCCAATCCTTAACTACACCACTATAGAATTTTATTAATAAGTAACTAATGATGGTGAAGAAGGCAATGGCGAAAAGATAGCTGGCTTTTCTTAAAAAAATAATCAACCCTACATTCCAACCCATGTTAACGAATAAGCCGTAGCCATCTTCAATTAAAATATAGATTCCTAGCAGGGAAAGAACCCCCAATAAAAACCACAATTGAATGAATCCGGATTTGCTCGATTTTGCTTTTCCCCTTTTCATTTCTTATGTCCCCTCGTATGCCTTTTTTACACTATTATAAATTTTCAAATATTCCGTGTCTCTTTGAAGACGTATATTAGTATTTTAACATAAATAATAACAGGCTTGGTGGGACAAGGGACCAGGTCCCTTGTCCCATATCTTTTTTCTGAATGAATGAATATTCAGTGATTTACCTCACTATAATAAAATTCATTCTCAATTATGATAAAGGTAAGAAAAAAAAGGAGGAGATATCAGTGAACACGACAGATGTTAATAATCGAGGGAAAGTTCAGACCGAGAATGACTACAAATCATCCAAGTTAGGAACATGGATTTCGCTCGGCGTGGTTGCAGCGGTTATCCTTGCTACTTATTTTGTCCTGTTTGGCCTCTATATGGACCGATTATAGAAAGGGGAGAAACGAAAATGCATCTTGATGAAAAAATCTGGCTGACCTTAAGCTTCGGGATGATCATGATTTTTATGCTAATAACCGGTTATCAAACATTTGCATTGGGAATGGGACCTCCAAGTCATAAGGAAACCATTGATCCGCAAAAGGTCGATCAAACAGCACCATTTAATGAACCGGGAATCAAGCAAATTGGTGAAAATGAATATGAAGTGGTCATGACTTTACAAATTTTCAGTTTTACGCCAAGTAATATTGAAGTGCCTGCCGGATCCACCGTACATTTCACAATGACTTCTAAAGATGTGGTCCATGGATTTCAAGTGGCAAACACAAATATTAATGCCATGGTTATGCCAGGGCATATTCAAAAAATTACCCAGAAATTTAATGAGCCCGGAGAATATTTAGTGTTATGTAATGAATATTGTGGTGCTGGTCACCAAGTAATGAGTACGACGATTACGGTTAAATAAAGGAGGGAAGCTCAATGGAAACCGGCATACAACAAAATGGAAAAACGTCTGTGTTGAAAGATAAAACAAATAATGTGCTTGGCGTAAATTTACAGGATGCGAATCTTTCGAAATCATATTTATTAGTCGCTTTTATCGCAGTATTACTTGGAGGAACTTTAGGATTATTGCAGGGGTTAAACCGTGCAGGCCTATTAGAATTACCATCCTGGTTTAATTATTATCAAGTATTAACCTCACATGGATTACTATTAGTGGTTGTATTTTCAGCTTTCTTTACAATCGGTTATTTTTATTCGGCTCTTTCCCATACATTAGGCGGTCTGCTTCCAAAGGTTAGAAAAATGGCGTGGATTGGCTTTTGGATGAAAATATTCGGTTTTGTCTTAGTTGTTATCCCTGTTTTAATGAATGAAGCTTCTGTCATGTATACATTCTCCCCGCCGATGGCAGCTCACCCGATGTTTTATTTTGGCTTAGTTTTTATTGTCCTTGGTATCTGGATGCTTGCGGCTGGAGCTTTTGTCAATGTCGCGGACTGGAGAAGAAATCATAAAGGAGAGCATCTTCCCATCTTAGCCTTTTTTGCGACAGGAGTATTTATCTTATTGGTCGGTGCAACTGCCTTTGTAGCGGTTGAAGTTCTCTTCATGATTATCCCTTGGACCCTTGGCTGGGTTGATACCATTAATGTTATGGTTGCGCGTACCCTATTTTGGGCTTTTGGCCATACAGCAGTAAATATTTGGTACTTGACGGCGGTTTCTGCTTGGTATGTCATCGTACCAAAGGTAATCGGGGGAACACGCTTTAATGACTATTTAACTCGTATTGTTGTCATTGCATTGGTGATCATGAATATTACTGGTGGATTCCATCACCAAATCATCGACCCAGCTATCTCGCAGCCTATTAAATATATGCATGTGTTTATGAGTCTAGCAATTGGCTTCCCGTCTTTAATGACTGCCTATGCTATGTTTAGAGTATTTGAACGTACGGGAAGAAGAAAAGGCGGAATAGGCGCTTTAGGCTGGTTTAAAAAGTTACCATGGGGCGATGTTCGATTTCTAGCACCTTTTATAGCAATGGCAGCTTTTATTCCGGCAGGAGCAGGCGGAATTGCTCAAAGTACGAACCAATTAGACCAGGTTGTGCATAATACGATGTGGATTGTTGGTCACTTTCACTTAACACTCGGGATGTCCGTAACGTTAACCTTTTTCGGCATCAGTTATTGGTTAATCCCTTATTTATCAAGAAGAGTATTAACGCCAAAAATGAATCGATTAGGGGTTATTCAGACGATTATTTGGACACTTGGCATGGTGTTAATGTCCTTTTCCATGCACGCAGTTGGATTATTTGCTTCACCGCGCAGAACCTCGTATACAACCTATGGAGAGTTCTCATCCATGTTGGGCTGGGACCCGTATATGATGATGGTAGGAATTGGGGCAACTTGTCTATTTATTGCCGTCATCATCCAAGCATATGCCGCTTTTCAATTAATGTTCTTTGCACCAAAAGGAGAAACGGAATTTCCGATTGCTGAAGTTGAAAAGGGAGAAGCGAAACCTCCGTATATGACTGAGCGTTGGGGAGTGTGGATAGTGGTGATGTTAATCGTAGTAGCAATGGCATATGTGCTGCCGTTAACAGATATGATTGTGAATGCACCACCTGGATCGCCGCCATTTAAGACTTGGTAATACTCGCTGTCGCTAGAAAGAGATGGTTTCATTTCAGGCTGTCTCTTTATGTTTAATAAAAAAACTACCCTAAGTTGCCGGCAAAGATATCAAGTCAAAATAGTATATAGTAGGACCTTGTAATCTTTGTCGGGATATGTTCAAGATCAAAAGCTGGGAAGTGATCTCGATGATCAAAATCCAACCTCATACAATCTCTTTAATCGTTGTGATATTGTTTGGCTTTGTTTTATTTT
>CALGSR010000265.1 GCA_937902115.1 uncultured Bacillus sp.
AAGAGTACAAAAAGGAATATCTCGATACAGATACTTATTCCGGTACCAATATTGGATAACAAAGAGGGTGAAAAAGTCATGATTTCAATCAAAAATGCAAAGAAAATCTTTTCTACAAAGCAGGGGAACGTAACAGCTGTTACCGATGTGAATCTTGACATAAAAGAAGGAGAAATTTTCGGTGTCATTGGTTACAGTGGTGCCGGGAAAAGTACGTTAATTAGAATGTTAAACGGGCTTGAACTTCCAACTGAAGGCTCGATCACGATAGCGAATCGAAAAGTGTCACATATTAAAGGGAAGGAATTAAGGCAGGCTCGGCAGGAAATTGGAATGATTTTCCAACACTTTAATCTGCTTTGGTCTAGAACGGTTAGAGAGAATATCGCCTTTCCGCTTGAAATTGCCGGTGTCCCATCAGGAGCCCGAAGAAAAAGAGTCGATGAATTAATCAACCTGGTCGGTCTCCGGGGCAGAGAAGATTCTTACCCGGCGCAGCTGAGCGGCGGCCAGAAACAAAGGGTAGGAATAGCAAGAGCCTTAGCCAATAATCCGAAAGTGCTGCTCTGTGATGAAGCAACATCAGCACTTGACCCGCAAACCACGGATTCGATATTAGAACTGCTCGTAGATATTAACAAACGGCTTGGATTAACCATTGTTCTGATTACCCATGAAATGCATGTGATTCGAAAAATCTGTCATCGTGTTGCGGTGATGGAAGCGGGCATGGTAGTTGAATCAGGCTCTGTTTTAGATATATTCAAAAATCCGCAGCAGCCGATTACAAAGCGCTTTGTGGAGCAGGTAACAGAACCGGAGGAAACAATTGAAACGATCCGGCATCGGCTTCATTTGTATCCAACTGGTCAGGTTGTGCAGCTTTCATTTATCGGTGATAAAGTAGAAACACCGCTGATTACAAGTTTGATCCGCCATTATTCTGTTACGGTCAATATATTACAAGGGAAAATTTCCCAAACCCAGGATGGTGCCTACGGAACCCTGTTTATCCACTTGGATGGCGATGAAACGGAAGTAACTAAGGCAATCGAATTCATCCAGTCCCAGCAAGTGGGAGTGGAGGTGATTTCGCATGCTTAGCCAATGGTTTCCAAATGTAAATTGGGAAAAGATGTGGGAAGCAACTGTCGAAACGCTCTATATGACAGCCATTTCTACCGTTGTCACTTTTATTCTTGGGATTATTCTTGGATTACTGTTATTTTTAACAACTAAAGGAAATGCATGGGAAAATCGCATCATTAATAAAATCATTGGTGCCGTGGTGAATATATTCCGCTCGATTCCTTTTATTATTTTAATCGTACTTCTTATTCCTTTTACGAAAGCTATTTTTGGCACGATGATTGGTGAGAATGCTGCACTTCCCGCACTTATTATCGGTTCTGCACCTTTTTATGCAAGAATGGTTGAAATCGGTCTGAGAGAAATTGATAAAGGAGTTCTCGAAGCAGCAAGAGCGATGGGGGCTAAGACAAGTACAATTATTTGGAAGGTATTGCTTCCGGAATCGATGCCAGCTCTCGTCTCAGGTATTACGGTTACTGCTATTTCCCTCGTAGGCTTTACGGCAATGGCGGGGGTAATTGGTGCAGGCGGACTTGGAAATTTAGCCTTTTTAGACGGGTTTCAGCGGAATCGCTTTGATGTCACGTTAATGGCTACGATTATTGTTCTTATTATTGTGTTTATAATTCAATTTATTGGTGATTTTATAACTAACAAATTAGATAAGAGATAGGAGATGTCAAAATGAAGAAATGGTTATCAGTTTTATTTACGCTTGGTCTTATCCTATTGCTGGCTGCTTGTGGCGGGGGAGAAGATAAAAATGAAACTGATGCAAATGACACAGATGCAGACAAAAATGAAACAACAAAGCTTGTTGTGGGAGCGAGCAATGTCCCGCATGCAGAAATTCTCGAGGAAGCAAAGCCGTTATTAGAGGAAAAGGGAATTGAACTGGAAATTGTCCCATTCACGGATTATGTTCTTCCTAACCAGGCTTTAGAATCAAAGGATCTAGATGCAAACTTCTTCCAGCATATTCAGTATTTGGAAGGTCAAATCAAGGATCATAATTACGATTTTGTTAGTGCAGGTTCGATTCATATTGAACCAATTGGCATTTACTCAAAAAGACATCAATCAATAGAGGATGTACCAAATAATGCAACAGTCATCCTAAGTAATTCTGTAGCTGACCACGGTCGTGTCTTAGCACTTCTGGAAAAGGAAGGTTTAATTACCTTAAAAGAAGGCGTTGATAAAGCGACTGCGACAATCGAAGATATTGCTGAAAATAAAAAGAACTTAGAATTCGATCCAAACTATGAGCCTAAGCTGCTTCCTGAAATATATAATAATGATGAAGGCGATATTTTTATTATTAACTCAAACTATGCCATGGAATATGGTCTAAATCCAAGTAAGGATTCCATTGCCATTGAAAGCAGCGAAAACAATCCATACGTCAATATCGTAGCTGTACGAAAAGGCGATGAAAATAAAGAATCGATTAAAGCCTTGATTGAAGTACTGCATTCAAAGGAAATTCAAGATTTTATCAACGAAAAATATAAAGGGGCTGTCGTACCGGTCTCTGAGTAAGAAAATGAGATAAGCTATGGTTCCAATTTTGGGCCATAGTTTTTTTTCGTCCAGATACAGCGCCTAGCCCCTCGAGGTCACAAGCAAGCCTGTCCTGAAGGCAAAGAACGCCTTCTGTACAGGCTCGTCTTGTTTGCCTAAGGCTGACCAAGGCGCTTTCGCATTTGTTTTTCAATAACGTAATAAGAAAATATTCATATTTTATATAGAGAAGAAAGGACAAACTAATAAAGCGTGCAGGCTTGGTATGACAGGATTAAGACGGCGATTCTCAATTAATAACAATAAAACTTTCTAAACATATTTGTTTGAAAAGCTAGTTATCACTATACTTTTAAAAATAAATCATACGTAGGTGTTGCTAATCATTATCATTTAGTATAAGATTGTAATGAGAATGGATTGAGAATAGAATAACAGGTCATTACCGACAAGATATAATATACATTCGGGAGGAATAATAAAATGGCAGGATCTGTACTAAGTATTAAAGATTTACATGTTTCAATAGAAGGAAAAGAAATATTAAAAGGATTAAGTTTAGAGATTAAAGGTGGAGAATTCCACGCGATCATGGGACCGAATGGAACAGGTAAATCAACTTTATCTTCTGCCGTTATGGGCCACCCAAAATATGAAGTTACCCAAGGAAGCATTACATTGGACGGTCAAAATGTACTCGAAATGGCAGTGGATGAACGTGCACGCGCAGGACTTTTCCTTGCGATGCAATATCCAAGTGAAATTAACGGTGTAACCAATGCAGACTTTTTACGCTCTGCGATTAACAGTCGCCGTGCCGAAGGGGAGGAAATATCCCTTATGAAGTTCATTAAAACAATGGATAAAAAAATGGACTTCCTCGAAATGGATCCGGATATGGCGCAGCGTTATTTGAACGAAGGATTCTCCGGTGGTGAGAAGAAACGTAATGAAATCTTGCAAATGATGATGATTGAACCTAAAATTGCTATCCTGGACGAGATTGATTCAGGTCTTGATATAGATGCGTTAAAAGTAGTTTCAAAAGGAATCAACGAGATGCGCGGAGAAAACTTTGGCTGTATTTTGATCACACACTATCAACGTCTTTTAGATTATATTACTCCTGATTATGTCCATGTTATGATGCAAGGAAAAGTAGTAAAATCAGGCGGTCCTGAGCTTGCGCAGCGTTTAGAAGCAGAAGGTTATGACTGGATTAAGCAAGAACTTGGAATTGAAGACGAAACAGTTGGCCAAGAAGCGTAAGATTAGGAGGAGCTATTGATGACTACTGAAATTAAAAATTCATTTGATAAAGAGTACATTGGCTCTTTTTCAAGGGAATTGGGCGAACCTAATTGGTTAACAGAATTGCGTCTTGGCGCCCTTGAACTAGCAGACAATCTTCCGTTACCAAAAGCGGATAAAACGAAAATTGATAAATGGAATTTCACTCAAATTAAAAAGCATATTGTTAAAAGTGAAGATTTTACAACCTTTGACAGTTTACCAGAAGACGTAAAGTTACTTATAAATGTAAATGAAAGCAACCAAAATTTATATATTCAGCGGAATAATCGCCCAACTCTTTTAACTGTTTCAAAAGAGTTACAGGATAGCGGAGTGATTTTTACAGATATTTTTACCGCGGCAAGAGAACACAGTGACCTGCTGCAAAAGTACTTTATGCAAAATGCTGTAAAAGTTGATGAACATAAATTAACAGCCTTGCATGCAGCGCTGTTAAACGGCGGAGTTTTTATCTATGTACCGAAAAATGTTGTTATTAACGAACCGATTCATGCAATCTTCTTACATGATGATGTAGAAGCAAATGTATTCAATCATGTACTAATTGTTGCAGAGGATAACAGTTCCATAACTTATGTGGAAAATTATCTATCTGTTGTCGATTCAGCTGAGGATAGTGTCTTCAATATTGTGACTGAAGTGATTGCGAAGGCGAATTCCAAGGTTGAATACGGTGCAGTCGATACCCTTGCAAAAGGAATTACCACTTACGTGAACCGCCGTGGGGCTGCTGAGAAAGATGCACGTATTGAATGGTCACTCGGTTTAATGAATGATGGCAATACAATTTCAGACAATACAACAAATCTGATTGGTGAAGGTTCTGTAGGTGATACGAAAATGGTCTCCGTCGGACGCGGCGATCAAACACAAAACTTCACAACACAGATTGTCCACTTTGCAAAAAATACAACAGCGAATATATTGAAACATGGTGTGACGAAGGACAGCGCCACTTCAATCTTTAATGG
>CALGSR010000266.1 GCA_937902115.1 uncultured Bacillus sp.
TCTTGAAGTGAAAAAAGGAGGAGTTACCGTCCTTTTAGGGAGGAATGGAGCTGGGAAAACAACGACTTTGAGAACCATTATGGGACTGAATCCTGCTTCGAAAGGGACCATTGAATGGAATGGGGTACAGATTCAAGGGTTCCCCACTTTTAAAATTGCGCAGCAGGGAATTGGTTACGTGCCGGAGGATCAAGGGATTTTCCCTTATTTGACCGTAGAGGAAAATATGAAGTTGGCAATGAAAGCGAAAACAGAAGCAACAAAAGAGCGGCTTGACTATATTTTGCACTTATTTCCCGATTTAAAACGCTTTTGGAAAAAGAATGGCGGGTATTTGAGCGGCGGGCAAAAACAAATGTTATCGATTGCGAGAGCCTATGTGAATGAAAATGAACTGCTTCTTATCGATGAACCGAGTAAGGGACTTGCCCCGATCATGGTTGAAAAGGTGATTGAATCGATTATGGCGATGAAGGAGAAAACAACCATTGTTCTCGTAGAGCAGAATTTTATGATGGCTAGTACGATTGGAGACTGTTTTTATATTATTGATGATGGAAGGACGGTTAAAAATGGCCCCATGAATATATTGCAGGAAGACGAAGAACTGCGGCGTAAATATTTGGGAATTGCCTAAAGGAGAGTGAGGGTAGAATGGAACTATTTATCAATCTTACGATAAATGGCCTTGCTACAGGAATGCTAATTTTTCTTCTCGCTGCTGGATTAACCTTAATCTTTGGTTTAATGGATGTGCTGAATTTTGCTCATGGCGGTTTGTTTGCTTGGGGAGCATATAGCGGGACATGGATTTATGCAGTATCTGACAGCTTTCTGATTGGAATAATCGGTGCTGTTGTTACAGGGTTACTGCTTGGCTTGATCACAGAGAAATGGATTATCAAACCTGTCTATGGCAATCATGTACAGCAAATCCTGATTACATTGGGGCTGATGCTTGTATTATCGGAATTATTAAAGGTTGTATGGGGCCCAAATCAAATATCCGCGGTGCCGCCCGAGGTGTTAAAAGGGAGCTGGCAAGCAGGTGATGTCGTGATTATTAAATATCGTGCATTTATCATTGCTGTTGGACTTTTTATGTTTGCCATCGTACAATATATTCTGAAAAATACAAAAATTGGTTTGATCGTTCGCGCCGGTGTGATGAATAAAGAGATGGTTCAGTCATTGGGGATTAATATTCAAAGGGTGTTTATGTTCGTCTTTATGGCCGGATCAGCTTTGGCTGCCCTTGGAGGTGTACTGCTGGGTCCTTACTCTGGGGTGATTCATGCAGGGATGGGAATGGAATTTGCGATCTTAGCCTTTATTGTCGTCGTTATCGGTGGGATGGGAAGTTTTCCGGGTTCGATACTGGCAGCTATATTAGTTGGATTATCCGGTTCATTTATGACCTATTATGTTTCCGATTTAAGTTTAGCGGTCAATATGCTCTTAATGGCAGTTGTCTTAATATTCAGGCCGCAGGGCTTATTTGGACTAAAGGGGTGAGCGGGTCTTGCTGAGACTAAAACATCAATCCATCTATCTTTATTTCATCGTTTCTCTATTTCTCCTTATCCTTCCATTTGTATATGAGTCGAGAACATTGCTTATCCTGCTTACACAAGTGTTTATTTTTGCGATTTTTGCTATGAGCTATGATTTACTGCTTGGTTTTACAGGAATTGTCTCATTTGGTCATGCCATGTTCTTCGGCATCGGAGCTTATACAATCGGGATTTTTATGAAAAGATTTGAACCAACATGGTCCTATTTATTCCTCGCTCTACTCGTAGTCATTCTGTTAACAGGAGTGCTTAGTTTTGTTATTGGCCTGTTGACGCTGCGCTTGAAAAGTCACTTTTATGCCATGTTGACGCTAGCTTTTTCCGGTCTGTTCCTAATACTTGCGGAAAAATGGCGCACCATGACTTACGGGAATGATGGTTTTACCTTTAGAGTTCCAGAGATTTTTCGCGATCGGACCGATTTTTATCTTATCTGTTTAGTATTGTTGATTATCGTCTTTCTTTTTTTAAGAAGATTAATCGATTCACCGCTAGGCCGTGTGATTCAGGCAATTAGGGAAAATGAACAGCGGACAGAGTCATTAGGTTTTCATGTGCTTCACTATAAAATTATTTCGAGTGTCGTTTCAGGAGTCATTGCCGGGGTCGCAGGAATGTTGTATTCAGTCTCATTAAGGTTTGTGAATACAAGCGTATTTGCCATTGATGTCACATTAGATGCACTGTTAATGACGATTATCGGCGGGGTCGGGACACTCATTGGTGCGGTGATAGGAGCTGGTCTCATTGAGTTTGCCCATCACTGGCTGACAGAAATGGCCAAGGTTCATTGGGTTTTCGAACGATGGATCATCTTCTTTGGGATTATCTATATCCTCGCAGTAATGTTTTTCCCGCAAGGAATTGTTGGAACCATAAAATCTATTAAATTTAAGAAAAAGAACAAACAGGTTGTTAAAACAGGAAAGAATGCTGCTGGGTAGGAGGTTGTAATGGAACATAATTGCAGAAATGTTATAGATAAAGGGAGAGATACATGAACAAGACGAATATCCTTTACAAATTTGTTGATTTGCCAAATGGTGAAACGATTGCCTATCAGGAGCGCGAAGGGGGGGAGAAGAATGTATTGTTGATCCATGGCAATATGACATCCGCCAAACATTGGGATCTGGTTTTGGAAAACATGGATCCTCATTATAAGTTGTTTGCCGTTGATATGAGAGGGTTTGGTGATTCTTCTTACCATGAAAAAATAAACTCTATCCAAGATTTTTCTGATGATATGAAAGCATTTGTAGATACAATCGCGCTGAAGAACTTCTCAATTATCGGTTGGTCTACAGGAGGAGCAGTCGGCATGCAATTAGTTGCAGATTATCCCGGTATTTGTGAAAAATTAATCCTTCTCGCCTCAGCATCTACCAGGGGGTATCCCTTTTATGATTTGGAAGGAAATCGCCTGTCATCCTATGAAGAAGTAAGATCCGATTACGGGAAGACCATTCCGATTCAACATGCTTACGATACAAAGGATCATGAATTTCTTAAACAATTATGGAATACGCTGATTTATACAAAAAATCAGCCAAGTAAAGAAAGATATGACGAGTATATTGCAGATATGTTGACACAAAAAAATCTCGCCGAAGTGTATCAGGCATTAAATACATTTAATATTAGTAACAAACATAATGGATTAATTAGCGGAAATGCACTGGTGAAAAATATTAAGCTGCCTGTGCTGGTACTCCGCGGTGATCGGGATCTCGTTGTTACAAAACAAATGGCTGAGGAAATTATCGAGGATATTGGTTCTGCCGCACAATTTATTGAGTTGAAGGATTGTGGACATTCTCCACTAATCGATGATCTTGAGGGATTACTGAAACAGTTTTCTGATTTTCTCGGTGGCTAGGATCTTTTCACATAAATGATTTTATGCAATGACTGTGAGGATAAATAAGCAGCATGTCGCTCACTAGCCTATCGAAAATATCCTCTGGATTCGAGAAGATTCAGAGGAGCCTTATTGTCTTATATTATAACTGACTGCTTGGTTGATAGCAGAATGAGAGGTGTATCCATTTTGATGGAGGAATTTAATTGGTTAGAAAATAGAGCGAGAATCACTCCGGAGGCTGAAGCAATAATAGATGCCGAAAGTAAGAAAAAGTGGTCTTATGCTCAATTGAATCAGAGGAGTACTGCTGCTGCCGGATGGCTAATCAATCAAGGGATCCACAAGGGAGACAGGGTTGCACTATTCTCCCCGAACCATATTAGTTATTTTGATTTATTATTTGCCTGTGCAAAAATTGGTGCGATCTTTGTCCCTATTAATTGGAGATTGGCTGAAGAGGAGATTCAGTATATTTTACAGGACTGTACCCCAAAACTAGCAGGAGTGCATTCAAGTTTCCTGGAAAAAATGAGTGAAATACCCTTCCTGCAATCAATCTATTTTGAAATCGACAGTGAGCCATATCTGGAGGATTCCAAGCTGATTTTATCTGCAACGCAATGTTCAAGTCTAGATCCTTTAGCGATTATCTATACGGGGGGGACAACGGGAAAACCGAAAGGGGTAGTGTTGTCGCATCAGTCCATTTTCTGGAATGCTATAAATACGATCACGAGCTGGAATTTAACGAATCAAGATGTCACCATTACATATATGCCATTGTTTCATACGGGGGGATTGAATGCTCTTTCCATTCCTCTTTTATTAATTGGAGGAAAAGTTGTATTGGCGCGGGAATTTAGACCTGAAGAGGCCGCGCGTTTCCTGGTGGACTATCAATGTAGCATTGTATTACTCGTACCTACGATGTACCATATGATGATTCAAACAGAGTTTTTTCAAAAACATTCTTTTTCTCCTAATCTTGTTTTTCTTTCCGGCGGTGCTCCTTGTCCTCTCGAAATCTATGAGGAGTTTCAGCGGAAAGGTTTACAGTTTAAAGAAGGCTACGGTTTAACGGAGGCAGGCCCTAATAATTTTTATATGGATCTTAATCAGGTACACGAAAAATGCGGTTCAGTTGGCAAACCGATGCTTTTTAATGAAGTGAAAATTATTCGCAGGGACGGCACAGAAACGGATCCTGATGAAGTAGGAGAACTGTTATTAAGTGGCAAGCATTTATTTAAATGCTATTGGAACAATGCAAAGGCTACAGAAGAGGCCAAGTTCGGTATCTGGCTTCGTACGGGGGATTTAGCGAGAAAGGATAAAGGTGGATTTTATTATATTGCCGGGCGAAAAAAAGACATGATTATTACTGGGGGAGAAAATGTATATCCACTGGAGGTAGAGCACTGGATCTCTGCTATGCCTCAAATCAGTGAAGTTGCTGTTGTCGGAATTCCAGATGCGAAATGGGGAGAAAAAGTAACCGCATTTATTGTTTTGCGAGAAATGACGAGTTTATCACTAGAAGAAATAAAGCGGTATTGCTCGCTCAAACTGGGAAGCTATAAAATACCAAAAGAAATCATTTTCTTAGAGACGCTTCCAAAAACACATGTTGGAAAAATTGACAAAAATAGATTAAAAAGAATGGGAATGAAAAAGGTTTGAAATGATTGTTCACAATGGTTCCTTAATTTCCGCTGAAAGGGTTTTTAATGAACGTACGTTAAAGAATTATTTACAAATATTGGGGGAACAGGTGATACC
>CALGSR010000267.1 GCA_937902115.1 uncultured Bacillus sp.
TTGCCGCCAAATAATAGATGGTGCTATTACCATCGGCAGCTTTAGTTTATTAAGCAATGCTTATGTAAGTATTGTCTCAAAATCCAGTGCTATTTTCTATAATGTCTTTAATATCAAAAAGAGCATTTCTTTGATTTCAGATTTCTATTCTTTTATTGATACATATGGTAACAGTGAAAAGAAAGAGCTGTTAAGTGAAGAGATTCATGCTGACGAGAACTATACGATTGAATTTAGGCACGTATCATTTTGTTATCCGAATTCGGATGTCTATGTATTAAAGGATATCAATACAAAGATTCTTTCAAACCAGAAAGTGTCCATCGTCGGAAAGAATGGAGCTGGAAAGACAACATTTATCAAATTGTTAGTAGGATTATATCAGCCGGTCGAAGGACAAATATTATTGAATGGTAAGGATATTAAGGAGATCCCGTTTAAGAAATATCAGAAAATAATGGCAACCGTCTTTCAGGATTTCAAGACATATACAGCAAGTATCAAAGATAACATATGTATGGATTCCCCAATGAGAAAAGAAGATTATGAGGAAGTAATCGATAAAGTTCGTTTAAAAGATGTGATCGATCATCTTCCTGACAAGGATGAAACAATACTTGGAAAACAATTTTCAACCAAAGGCCAGGAGTTATCTGGAGGACAGAAACAACGAATCGCAATTGCCAAGGCAATGTATAAAGATAGTCCTTTTCTTATTTTGGATGAACCAACTGCAGCTCTAGATGTAAAAATGGAATATGAGATCTATCAATTAGTAAGTGAATGTAAAACAAGAGGTGCAGTAATATTTATATCGCACCGATTATCAAGCTGTACTTTTTGCGATCGTATTCTCGTGTTTGATCAAGGAAAAATAGTTCAAGACGGAAATCATCAACAATTGTATCGCGAAGAGGAAAAATTATATCACAAATTATTCTATTCACAAGCAAAATATTATGTATAGATAAATCGAGCAAAAGTAGGAGTGTAAGATATAAAATCATCTAAAAAAACTATTGTTTTTTCCAATGTGTCCATGTGATCATTGGTTCATATCCAATTGAGCTGTAGAATGAATTCCCACCGCCAGTCATATGTGTTGCGCCAAGAGGCTTCATTCTTCTGTACATTTCAGATAATGCTGCAGCTGCAAGACCTTTATGCCGATACTCAGGCACTGTACAGAGCGGTTCCATATATGCAAGGTGATTCTCAGGTGCCCACCACATGCCTGCCCAGCATACATAATTACCTTCTTCATTCTGGATTGCAACATCATACTGTGGCGTTGCATGAGGAGAAGCCTCCAAATGATATCCAACATCAAGATCCCCATCCCATGCTCCTTCTTGTTCATGGTCAAAACCTTTCCAGCAACATATTAACGCTTTTGCCATATCAATTTTTTCAGGTTCCACAAAGCTGAAACCTTCTGGCAGTTCATAAGCCAGAGGTTTACTAAAGTCATAAATCATATCAACATATTCACCATCTTGTTTAAAGCCTGCATTTATAGCGGCCTCAGTTACAGCATTCTGACCTTTAAAAATATTAAGTTTCAGATTGCCATCCTTATCAATCAAAAACTTAATTGCATGTTCAATCATTTCAGATGTAATATCTTCATACCCAGGTCTTAAGCTAAAAAAAGCTTTGCCAAGCTGACTTTCGTAGAAGCAGAATCCTACGATTCTACTGTCATCCTCCCAAATCATATTTCTGTGACTCATTGTTTTATCTGACCAATCGGAAGAAAGTGCATATTCAAAAAATGGTGCTGGAACTCCATTTCTCCAGTCTTTTTCATATATATCATTCATGAATTGATATACTGCCATAAAATCAGAAAGAATCATAAATGGTCTTTTTTTTATATTTTTCATATTTTTTAACATCCTTTTTGCATTGCAATCGTTTTACCACGTCATATATTATAAATTTCAATACCTTACCCCTACAAATTCTTTAGGATAGAATCGATGATGGTGTAAACGAAAAAGCAGCTTTGACTTACCAGTAACTGCCCTTTCGTTTACATCATTTTCAATTTGTCCTAATTGAACAAAGTAAGCGTCCGGATAGCCAGTTTACTATGGGGATTCAATCTTTGTCCCTTTCCTAAAGAATAACACTTTTACTGTGTAGAGTCTAGATAAATCAGTACTGTTTTATATGTCTTTGTACGACAAACAGACATCAGTAACTGAGGTTAAAAAATGTATGAAAATATATGGATTAATCTCGTACAAATGTATGCTGCTTATTGGCACCCATATGTCCGCCACATATTTTGCAAACGCAGATATCTATCTTCCAAAGATGCTTCAGCATTTCTGGTACAGACATATCTTTTATTTCGGAAATATATTTTTTGTACCCGAGAAGATTTCTGCACAATGTCAGTTTCTTTTGTTTTGTACGTGAAGATAAAATCTCATAGTGGCGCATTCTAACAAAGCGCTTTGGTGGCACATGCATCAAGAAGCGACGAATGAACTCTATTCCAGTCAGCGTAAATTCCTTCCATTGTCCTTGATTCTTATAATCCTTTACAGAAAAGGTGGCTGTAGTATCTGTCATTCGGATAAGCCTATAATTACTGATTGCAATTCGGTGAGTATATTTTCAAGATATCGTATAACGGACCCAGCACCATTAAATGTTCCTTTGCTGTAAGAAATCCATTCCCTGTCATAGCAGGAATGAATGAGTTCCTTGAATGCATAGTGATTTTTGTACATGGATGCTGAACCATGGAATTCCAGCTTGTTATTTTCCCATAGAGCCTTTAGTTCTTCCATATATTTTCCACAGAACTTTTTGGAGAGAACACGAATCGGAAGGAAGAATTTAGAGCCATTGCCCCTCCAGCCATTTTTTGAATCTAAACCGCCACCAAGGGTAAGAATCTTTGGGAGTTGATAATCCAGAATCATCCGAGAAACCATGATATCATCCCAAAGAATATGTAAGACGTTGCGATAAAAGAATCGGATGGCAGAATTATTTTGTTCAATTCCAATACCGTTCGGATTCAAAAATTTTTTCCACCATTATCACAAAAAGACATAACTTTTCGCCAAGGGAGAAGTTATGTCTTTTGTATATGATAAAGTATGGTATCATAGATTCAAGGTTTATTCGGTCAAACAGATAAATAGGAAATTGACGGTTAGTTTTTAACTGCTGATTATAATATGAAGGTGAAAATAATGGATATAGAATTTATTAAAGCGTCATTAAACGATATTGATGAAGTGGAAAACTTACGTGAATTTAGTATGCTTAAAACTGAATACTCCACTGATGGTTATCAATGTTTATGGGGACATGAATTTCCTTTACAAGCATTAAATCGATTAAGTATTGGTGCAAAATCTATAAAACAATGATTTGATTTGCTTTCTTTCACGAATGCGAAGTAGATCCTATTTTATTGGAAATAGCGGTCACCTTTGTAATTGGATTCGTTATTTGGTTAATATACGAATGGTCCGTCCTTTTTGAATATAGAATCAAAAAATTGGAAAAGCGCATAGAAAAATTAGAAAAGAGAAATTGATAAAATTAAGAAATATTGTGTAAACTTCCAAATTATTAATGTCGTAGAGGAGACGGAATCTTATATCGAAAAAACTATGGCGGTGTAAAAAATAAGAATCATCTGTAGCAGAGGGGCCCAGAAGGTTGGAATATGGGACAAGTATCTATCGGAGAAGAATATTACACTAATTTATTTATCGGATATAAATCAAGAAATGATATTTTAAGATATTATCTATGATGAAAGAGGTGTGAAATCTGGAATCTTTGCAGAAAATAAACCGAAACTGTTGCAAATGATTCAAAGAAGCAATCTTGAAATAGGATATTTAGATGTTTTTGATGTTACAATTAATAAAATTGTAAATGAGTATTATAACGATCTATAAGGTGTATATAAGGAGAATATTCATGAATGTCAAACAACAAGATAAGGAACATGCAACACACGGTGTATTAAGTAATTTTCGGTTTATGGTCAAGGAGCAATGGATATTTGAGAAAAAGCCGGTGTTTATATGGATCTTACGTATTTTATCGGGATTAGTCGTTTCATTATTAGGCATCTATTTTCCTAAAGTAGTATTAGATTCCATTGGTCAGTCTATTTCCAGCAGTGAATTTTTATTTCGTATCGGTATCTTAACCGTAGTATTAATTATTTTCCAATATGCAAGTTTTTTCTCGGAACAAAGCGTGATTATTGGAGCAATTCGAATCTTAAATATGCGGTTTTATATAGGAAAAGACCGGAAATCCCTGGACATGGATTATAGCATAGCAATGTCAAAAGAGGGAAAAATGAAGATTGAAAAGGGGCATAGTGCCATAAACAGAAACGTGTACGTTAACATGGCATCCTACTATATCAATCTTGTAGAGTTCTTGAAGAGCATGCTGGGACTAATTTCATTTAGTACAGTTATTTTATTGTTAAACCCAATTGTTATATTAATATTACTTGTTACATATCTGATTGATGGAATTGTTTCAATCAAAATACAGCAATGGGAGATTAGTGTTAAAGAAGAGAGAGCAGTTGTGAATCGACGTCTTGGTTATGTATTAGACGATATCAGCAATTCACTTATGGCAAAAGATATAAAAATATATAAAATGATAAATTGGATTAATGAAAACACCAGTAAATATATCAATGAATCTAAAGAATTAGAAAGAAAAGTACAGAGAAAGTATACAAATCAGCAGCTGATCGAAGTTTTATTGGTATTTGTTCGTAATGGAGGGGCGTATCTTTATTTGTTATGGAGAATGTTCCATTCCGATATGACAATTGGTGATTTTACGCTTTATTTTGGTGCAATCACTGGATTTGGGCAATGGTTAAGTCAAATCATATCAAGAATCAGTGGGTTATCCAATGCTAATTATCGTGTGGATGATTATCGCTATCTGATTGAGACGAAGGACCATATGAAGAGAGAAAAGGGAGCTGAGATCCCAGATGTGAAGGCCCCATGTGAAATAAGATTGGAAGACGTCAGTTTTCAATATGAGGGCAGTGATCATACCATCCTCAATCATATCAATTTAACGATACATAAAGGTGAGAAACTTGCAGTTGTGGGGAATAACGGTGCTGGAAAGACTACACTTATTAAGCTGGTTTGCGGATTATTAGAACCGATATCAGGTAGAATTCTGTTCAATGGAATTGATATACGTGAGTATAATCGAGATGAATATTACAAGTTGATTAGTGCATCCTTTCAGAATGTGTGTCTTCTTCCAATGAGTATAGCAATGAACATTGGATATAACAACGATAGCAGCATAGACAAGAGAAAATTGAACGAGGCTGTAAAATTGTCTGGATTAAATGAAAAGATTACATCGCTGGCAAATGGTCTGGACACAGAATTGGTGCCTTCTGTGGTTGAAGGTGGAATTAACTTATCTGGCGGAGAAACACAGAAGTTAATGCTGGCACGTGCCATATATAAAGAAGCTCCATTGATTATTCTGGATGAACCAACGGCTGCACTAGATCCAATTGCAGAACAGGAGATGTATTTGAAATATAATGATTTAACTAAAAATCGTACTGCAATCTATATTTCACATCGACTTTCGTCTACAAGATTCTGCGACCGCATCATACTGTTAGATCAGGGAACAATTGCAGAGACCGGAACCCACGATGAATTAATGAAATTATCCGGTAAATATAAAGAACTATTTGAAATACAAAGTCAATACTATAAGAGCGATGCTGAGGGGGTAGAAGAATGAAAAGAAAGGAAGGGGAAAACGGTAGTTTTTCAGAGAACATAGGTTTGATAAAGCGAGCACTGTCCATAATTTCAGAACTATCGCCTAATATTTTAAAAATCAATGTGATTAAAGCATTCATTGATGCATTAACTCCCTATATCGCAATCTGTATGTCCGCTTTGATTATTGATGAATTAATCGGAGAGAGAAATCCTGCGGTATTATTCCGCTACGTTCTTATTACAACGGCAGGCACATTAATTTTTAATATATTATCTGCCTTTTTACAAGAAAAGATAAATATCATGAATGCGTTATTTCATCATGAATTTAAAAAATATCTAAATAACATTAAGCTGAATTTAGATTACGCTAAAATGGAAGATCCCAAATACAATGAGCTTCATTCCAAAATTGTGGGCTCCATGTTTATGATAAATGGAGGTATTACAAGTGTTGTCGGCTTGATTACAAGTCTGGTAACAAATAGTATCTCATTTATAACTGCAGTTATTATCATTGCAAGAGTGTTTATGAAAACATCTGGAGAAACCAATAGTTTTGCTTCACTGGGAGTTGGCTTATTATATACCTTAATTATTATCGGGTGCATTACATTAACGGTAAGGAATTCCAAAAAAGAAAGCAAAGAGGAATTTGGCCTTTATAAAAATTGTGCTACAAACCGTTATATTGATTATTATCATTTTAACTATATGGAAGATGATAAAGCAGCGAAAGACATACGTATTTTTAACCAAAGAGATTTAATTATCGGAGAGATCAGAGATAAAGCGCGTAAACCCTGGATGAATATTTTAATCAAAAGATCCAGACTGATACAAAGGTATTTCGGTTCCAATATAATCATCGGGGCATTTATCGGAGGACTTACCTATGTT
>CALGSR010000268.1 GCA_937902115.1 uncultured Bacillus sp.
AAAGGCAAGCAAAGTTACAATCCCAATCACAGCAGTAATGACATCAATGAAAAAAATGATTTCAATCGTTGTCACAGCAAGCAGTGCCGCACTGACCATTGGAGATAGAAACATCATAATCGCTTGAATGCTCCCATTTACCCCATTCACCTTTGTCAGCTTATCTTTTGGAACAATTTGCGGCAAAATAGCACCGACAGCCGGCATTTGAATCCCTGTCCCAATGGCTCGAATCGCCGCCATTACAAACAACAGCCAGATGGAATTAACCCCCATTAAAAAGAGAATAGCCAGAACTAAAGTTGCCAGGGCAATAAGTCCATCCGCTAGAATAATCAGCACTTTACGGTTGTAGCGATCGGCCCAAACCCCTGCAATCGGGGATAAAATAAAGGTCGGAATAAATCCGCAAAGAATATATAACGTCATCATCACACCGGATTCTGTTTCAAGCGTGATATACCACATGATTGCATATTGAACTAATGATGAACCAAAAAGAGTGATGGTCTGACTGCTCAAAAAGAGCGTAATATTCCTTAACCAATTCTCCTTTGGATTGTTATTTACTGTATTCATAAAAAAACAACTCATTTCTATATCAGATTTTTGACCTTAGCTTTGCTTTCGATTCTTTCGCAGAAAGACGATAGCAAATAAGGCTGGCTCTGTCGTAAACAAAGAAACGAGAAATTAGGCAAAAATAAAGAAAGGCATAAGAAGCTGCCTTTCTCACATGACATATTTTTCCACACATGTACAGCAATTGTAACCAACTTCAATAATTGGTTGCGTTAGCAATTGCCGTCAAATAGCGCAGGATGATTTCAAAAATACGAAATGAAGATTATTAAAAAAGGACAGACTAATCCCGTTTACTCAGCTTACATAAACAGAGCCTTTGACCATATTCAATTATTGGTTCAAAGCTAGGTAACGTAGTCTCATAGAATGTGTCATTTTTCAATAAATCCTCCTTGACATTAAAATTCATAATAATTGTAATATGACCCTAAGTAAAAGTCAAAAAAAATGAAAGAACGAATGCTTCTTGTTTCTGTTTATTATGATTAGGACAATGAACCCGTCCCACGGCGGGACAGCGGATCATTCATTGTCCTAGTGTTCCAACTCTGTTGTTGTTCCCTCTACCAACCTGTCAGAATCCGGCCTCCCCCCTGAGACTCCATTCATCAAAAATGGTACGCAGCTCCTTATCAAGGTAGGTTAGTGCCTTTTCTTTTATTTCTAAAGGAACTCCATAATACGCCTCTGCAATTGCACCCGTAATCGCTGCCAAAGTATCACTATCGCCGCCTACTGAAATTGCCGTTCGGATGGCATCTTCAAAAGAGGTTGATTCCAAAAATGCTTCAATGGCCTGCGGAACCGTTTCTTGGCAGGTCTCATTAAACTGGTAAGTGCTCCTGATTTCATCGATTGTGAAATTTAAAGAATAATAGTTGCTATGAATTTTTTCGCGAATCTCATCTTTACTAAGTCCACGTCGTGCCATAAATATAGCCACCGCAGCAGCCTCAGCACCTTTAATACCTTCTTCGTGGTTATGCGTTACTCTGGTAACGCTCTCTGATAACCTGCATGCCTCGTTCTCTGTTCTTGCATAAAATCCAACAGGGCTTATTCTCATGGCCGCTCCATTCCCAAAACTGTTATAAGGTTCAGGCTTCTCACTAAACATCCATTCAGAAAACATCCCCCCATAACCGCAATGTGGATACTTTCGGCCAATTTCCTGCATATATTTTATCGACATTTTTCCAAGCAATGAGTCATATTCATCGTTGGAACTATCCCCATCAATGGAAGGCTTTTTCATCTTTTCCGTCTCCATGATTGCTTTTGCAATGGCAAGCGTCATAATGCTATCATCTGTTACTTGACACTCTTCAGTAAACAGCTCGAATTCCTTGCTTCGATGATTATTGAACTCAAATCGAGAGCCGACTATATCACCTATAATTGCACCAATCATCAGCTTTCCCCTCTCTCTCATCAATCATTACATATTAGTCATTGTATCTAATGCGTTTTTAAGTTTTTTAATGCAATATCCAAACTCCCTTATACAGTACTAATAAAAAATTTATATCATATTCTTATAAAAAACAATAATGCGAAACCTCAATCTATGGAGGTTTCACACATTCCCATTGATTATTCGTTCAACTTAGCGCGCATTTACATATCTTCCCCATGCAACTTATTCGAACTTCCTTAAACATTGAAATGAAGCTCACTTAGTTCCCGTTAATACAGGATATAAAGGAGGATACAGTAATTAATGAAGGTCAAAGTGAAGTTACAACCCATTGTGAGCAACCTTAATTTACCTACTGTTTTGAAAACAGCCATACTCCCAGGGGACTCATTTGAAAGATTATTTATCGCCACCCAAGTAGGAGAGATTTTTTATGTAGGTAATGGAGAAATAAAAACCTTTCTCGATATTCGCTCGCGCGTCCTTAAATTAGGTGCTTCGAATGGCGGATATGATGAACGGGGATTACTGGGACTGGCCTTTCATCCTCGATTTTATTATAACGGTCTATTTTACCTTCATTATTCCGTTGCAGGAACACAAGGTCCAGGCACACCACATACCTCATATACACCTAACCCCTGTGATCCGGAAACCTTAAACCTAAAATGGGTAGACAGAGATAATCAATATGATCATATTGATACGGTTGAAGAATGGATACTACAATCGAATGGGCAGCCGCAAAAACGGCGGACCTTGCTTCATTTAAGAAGACCATTTATGAATCATAATGGGGTCAATAGCTTAAATTTTTCACCGGAGACAGGAAAACTTGTGTTAACAACAGGAGATGGCGGCTCCGGCTATGATCCATTTAATTTAAGCCAGAATGATATGGAAATTGCGGGAAAAATCATTGAAATCAATGTTGACAAGGGTACATCTATCCAAAATCCGCCTGCAGTCACACGATTTAATGAGCTTCCTGCACCTATCCAGGAAACACTTACGGTAATAGCCAAAGGGATTCGTAACATACCCGGTATTTCTTTCCAAAGATTTCATAACCAGTACATCAAATATGTCGGAAATGTTGGACAGGATTTGGTAGAGTCGATTTTTTCATTTACACAGTACAAACCCATACCCGTTCCACAGCTAATTCAAGCTTACTTACGGAACTCCAGCCTTAACCAAAAGGGATTTATCAACTTGGGCTGGCGGGGCTGGGAAGGTGCTTTGCCTACTTCGATTTTAAGAAACTGCTCTGGAAACCCGGTTTCTAATGAGAAAACAATTGCCTTTTACAATGAGGCCGTTAGCACTTCCGTTCAACGTATTCAACCTTTGATTAGTTATTTTCACGAAGATCCCCGTCCCGATAAATTTGAAGGAATTTCTCTTACCGCAGTGCAAGTCTATATGGGAAATAGAATCCCTGCTTTAACAGGAAGTGTTGTGTTTACCGATTTTGTCCGGAATACAGAAGAACAATTAACTAGAGGGGTATTGGCCTATGCGAGAGCAAGGACAGATGGTGGGCTGAATGATTTTCATGTAATTGAAACGGATTATAACTTCGGGTCCCAATCCGCTTACTATGTCAGTTTGGGAACGAATCTGGATCAAACGAGGCTATATTTAGGAGTTCATGGCTCTTCAAAAGTGACAGATTTTAACCAAGGATCTGTTTTTGAAATTGTTCCAAATTTGATATGATGCTCAGTTTATGGAAACTGCTCAAAACCTTACATTGGCATCATACGGGACAACACACGGAAAGAGAAATTTAATTTGAAAAAAATGAATAAGGTTAGGCTTATCAGCATTGGGGGAACATTAACAACCATCACTGTCCTATTCCAGTCAGCACCCGTATTTTTACCTGCGATTGGGCTGTTTTTCAGTCCATTGAGTACACTCCCTGTTGCAATAGCAGCCTTTTACCATACCCCCCTTGGAATTGCGGTACTTTTTTCTTCAGCGTTAATTCTTACTTTAGTTAGTTTACAAGAAACAGTCATTTTGCTTTTAACTACCGGGCTGCTTGGCATTGTTATCGGAACGTTACTTTATAGGAAGGGAATCCTGATTTCCATCCTGTTTTCTACTATCATATTATTTCTAGGCATGGCTTCATTGACTTATATAGTGGGAATTTCGGCATTTGGAGATTTAACTAGCTCGGCATCAATCACCTTAACTTTATTCATCTTCATTACATTTTCTCTTATTTACTCAATCATCTGGAATATTTACATTAGAAGGTTTATAAAATATCTAATCAAGATCATCAATTAAAACAACGTAACCATTTAACGTGCGCTATAGATAGAATTCCTTTATTTGTTGCACGAATGTTTTACAAGAATCCCCCCTAAATTGGAAATATTAATCTACACCCAATAATCCGTGATAATTCATGACATTAAAATCATAACCAAACTAAGGAAGAACAAATGGGACAGTGAACCCGGTCCCCTGTCCCACTTCACTTTCCTTGTAGAGAGGTCAAAATTTCGATTCCCATAACAGTTGCAGGAATTCTATCATTTGGCGCTAAATTTGATAATACCACTACTCCAATTTGATTTTCTTTATCAAATCCAATATAGCTGTTAAAGTTCCCTGTTCCACCGTTATGCCAAATAATATTATTTTCCTGATCAATTATCCATCCAGCACCAACAGAATCGATACGTATTCCCATTTTTGCATAACTTCCAGATGTTGCATTTACTTCAGCTAATGCCTCATGTGCTATAGACAAATATGGTAATTCCTCATCCATTTGTATTTTTACATATTGCATCATATCAGTAATATTTGATACTAGCGCACCCGCCGGCATATATGCATCTGATTCTGACCATTTCCAATAGTTCCTTAAGTCACCAGAGCCATCGGAAATTTTAGTATCTGTCAGCCCTAAATCATCTGAAATATAATCATTGATCAATGGTGTGTAGTCTTTATCGTATATTTGTTCGAGCACTGCACCTAAGGTGGCCATCCCAAAATTGGAATACTTAAATGAATGGTCAGAATCATCCAGGTTGATTTCCCCAAGTCTCTCTAATAGCATTTCCTTTGATATTCCATTGAAAGAATTTTGCTTGTGCAGAAGGTTAGAAATCATAGGTTTTTCAATATAATTTCCTTTATATCCTGAAGTATGTGTGACTAATCTGCGTATGGTTGGATAGTACTCTTTATTCTGAAGGGTCAAATAATTTCCGATAGAATCATCAAGATTGATCCTTCCCTCACTAATCGCTTTACATAGCAATGACGTCGTAAATGTTTTTGTAATAGAGCCAATTTCATAGATATGCTCTTCTTTTGGCAATATACTGCCATTCTCACCATAAACGTCGTATGTCATTTTGCCGTTCTGTACAATTCCAACTGTGATGACTGCATTTTTATTATCTTTTGTTGTATAGGCAAGCATTTCCTTAAATGTCATGCTTGATAATTGCTTAATTCTGTAGGAACCATAAACAACATAACCACCGAATCCAACAGCAGTAACCAATAATATAATTAAGATTACCTTCAGTATATTCTTTTTCCCCCTTTTATACTTCCTCATTGCATTCCCCTCATTTGCTTGATCATCCTTATTCAATTTCACTCGGATTCTATTTAAAAGATGAACCTCCCCCACCTATCGCTTTGCGCTTGAGGAAGGGGGCTTCGGGCTAAGTTGATCAAATCTCTGCACAATCATGTTTGTTTCCTAATTTATATTCTCGTAATTTGAATCCACTTTTCTTAGAGCTGGGACGAGGTACCCGGTCCCTCGTCCCATTTATCATAAAATAATACAATATCATCCATTAACTCTTTATCTAAATCAAAAAGCCATTTTTTGTTAAGGTGTTGATTCATGTATTCGGTTTTGATTTCTGGGGTCAATTCGGTATCGAGGGAATTTACAAATTCAGTAAATTGATTGTTTAGTTCGTTCCTATACTTCGCTGATGCATCAGAATAGTAAATATAATCATGTCCACGATTTTCATCTTTTACAAATGTAAAGCGTGGATTGTTTTGATAGATATTTGAAAATCTTTCGAACTGATTCTTAAAAGAAATCATCTCATCATTTACGCTATGAATAATCATCACCCCAGCATTTGATGCATCAAAACCATCAATACAATTATAAGAAGCGTAAGATCCGAATTTCACTCGTTCGACTAAAGAAATATACGGCATCAACAATTTCATTCCGCTGCCCATGATACGTTGTCCTTCTTCCTCAATGATATCAGTGGATTGATTAAAGCCTGCAACCATAACAACCGCTCTTATATCCGGGTGAACTTTCAATACACTGCCTGCTGAATAGGCGCCCCAACTGTGCCCAAATACCATGATTGGTAAATCTTTAAATTTATCATTCACTTTTACAAAACGAATCGTATAATCGAGATCAATCACACCTTGGGGCAGCCCTCTTACATCGTCCCCCTCGCTATCGTCATTGCCTGTTGCATCGTATGCAAAAACGATATATCCATGTTCCGCAAAATAATTGGCAACATCCATATATGAGTTATGCCCGCCGCCGCCAAGTCCATGTGCAATCACAATAACCCCTTTTGGATTTTCAGTTTCTCGGTAATATGAATATCCAGCCAGATTCTGCCCATCGTTTGATGCAAATGTGTATTTATCAGCATGTAATCCAGGAAATTCGTCCAGATTTCTAGCCATCCAAGAGATTGTTTCATAGCGGCTGCCGAAATTACTCTGATAAATGTAACTTGAAAGAAACATATTGTTTAGTTACTTACTAATTTCGACATTTTATGAGGGTATTCCTGTATTGTTTCCACAGTTGTTGAGTGCGTTGGGTTCAGAATTTTGAAGTGTCCCCATCCTAAACGTCATTCCTTGAAATCACTATCAGATCTGCGCAGACACGTTCCTTCAATCAACGCTAAAATCAGGGACACGGTACTGTCCCCGTGTCCCTGATTTTATATTTTCAACGCATTTGGTTCGCGTTTATTGAATGTGTAAATATGCGTGAAGCCTGCTTCTTTTGCCATTTCTAATGCTGTTTCAAGGTGGGTGCCGACTGTCGCGGCTGCATGAGAATCCGAACCGATGGTTAGTATTTCCCCGCCTAGTTCCTTGTAAAGCTTTAGTACTTTCATAGATGGCAGCGTTTCGTTTAAAGCTCTTTTGGATAATCCTGATGTATTAATCTCGATGCCTATATTTCTTTCGATACCCTTTTTCAAAATTTCAATTAACATTTCTTTAAACTCGTCAAAATCATATTTCCCTAGGTAATCCAAATCAACCGCGTATCGTTTCATTAAATCAAAATGAGCTAATACATCGATATTCGCATAGGATACCAATTGATACATTTCCGCAAAATATCTTTTATAAAGAGCAGCAGGTTCTTTGTTCACCATGTATTTTCTAAGATCTTGATTTTCAAGGTTATGAACAGAGCCAAGAATAAAATCCAACTCTAGGCCTTCTAATTGTTCCTTATACCTTTCCCGTAACAAATGCGGTTCACACAGCTCAAGCCCTGCTTTTATCATTAATTGATTTGCAAATAACTCCCTGCATTCTTCAATTTGAGAAAAATAACGCTTAAAGTCCATATGGCCATACGTGATCGCGTTCGGATTCACCGAAAAATGTTCCGTAAAACAAATCTCATTGATTCCCTTTTTAATGGCTTCTTCACAAACTAACCTCATAGATGCTTGGGAGTCAAATGAATTATCTGTATGATGATGAAAGTCTGTAAGATACATAGTTTGATTCTCCTTATAATGTACCGTTTCATGCTTACCTTCCAACGGACCCGTTTTAGTCAGGTTAATCGGTTTAGTGCGTATATCTAAAGCTGCTGGATTTTTCGGAGCATTAAATTATCTCAAGCCGTTCCAGAATGCTCATTTTTACACAGTCTCATTCACTTTTAATTATAATTGCCATTTATTAATAGTATTTATGTGAAGAATAAATACTATGTAAATATAAATCACCTTCTGTAAATACACGTTAAAGCTAAGGAGAGTTATTTTAAAACAAAAACTTGTCCCTCCGATTCTTCCATTTCCATAAAATTTAAATATTAAGTTAATTTAACGATACAAATGAAACTTAATTCATTTGTACTCGTATGGAGTAGCGACATAGGGAATGGAACGTTGTAAAAGGGAGGGACAGCGGTGGGTTTATTAAATCAGTTAATCGAACAGGCCAAGAATCCGAATGGAAGGTTAGGTTCATTTATGTTGAAGATTATGAACTCTGCTCATGCAGAAATGAACAGATGGGCTCTTGGAAATATGAATGTAAAAACAGGGGCGGTCATATTAGATGTAGGCTGTGGTGGAGGAAAAACAATTCAATTCCTGTCAAAAGTAAATCTAGCTGACAGGATATATGGGATTGATATCTCCGAACAAGCTGTGGTCGATTCTGTAAGAACGAATAAATTAGACGTAACTGCAGGAAAAGTATCCGTACAACAAGCCAGTGTGACTGACATTCCGTTCTCTGATAATACTTTTGATTTGATTACAGCTTTTCAAACCCATTACTTCTGGCCCGATTTAGAGGATAGTATAAAAGAGGTTTTTAGAGTACTGAAAACGGAGAGCTGTTTTTTCATTATTGCCGAGAAATATAAAATTAATTATCATATGAAAGCTTATAAAACAAAGGAAGAGATGGAGCAACTATTTAATAACACAGGGTTTTATCCAATGGAGTTTATCGAACATCCGAATAAAAAGTGGATTTGTATGAAAGCGACGAAGCCATCATGAGCATTTCTATATTTTTCTCCCATAAAGACTAAGATATATTGGATCGGACTCGCGAGAGAAATGCGAACTTAAAGGTATCATTATCCTATCTACAAGTTTTGGATCAAAAATTAGTAGAAAAATAAAATAGGCCGGTGAAAGTTATTCACCGGCCTATTTTACTGGAATTGAACAGCACTGTTTTGAAATTATTTATGTACAATGTTCATTATTCGTTCTTTCATTTCGTTACTATTTCTATAGCTGTTCTCAATCATATTTTGTACTCTTTTTTTATAATTTTCATCCTGCAGTAACGGTAAGTTGGCTTCTATTCCAAGCTTTGCTGAAGCTAGGGCCGCTTCAGCCATGTGCGTGCTCCCGACTAATTCGGCAACTACCCTTTTATTACAGATAGGAATCAACCGTTCTATCTGTAATAAAATAAATTCACAGTTATTAACTATATAAACCAATGTATCTGTAGCGTTTTTCAACGCATCCTGATACTTTTTAGGATTTTCCTTTCTGGACTTTGCTGCCTGAACGACTTCTGCAAGTACCTCCATATCTTCAGTTGCCAGGGCTAGGCAATGATGTCGGATTTTTTCTATTTCATTTAAATCTATTGGTATATTCCCCTCAGTCTTTTTCAGCGTAGCTTTATAAGACATTTCCAGCAATGCAGCTGCCGTAGCTGCTACAGTTGCAGCGGCACTGCCGCTAGCCGGTCCCGGAAAGCTCGGTTCCGCTAATTTTTCAAGATACTCATGAACCAACCAATCACCAACGCGCTCCAAAAAAACTCTCCTCTCGCAAGTGGGATGAGGAAACAATTCCCCTTGTAAAGTTTACATTGATGATAATAAATTCTGTACCTTTTTTACACCAAATATACTTTATTTTTACTTGGATCATAGACAATGTCTATCACATCTCCTACATGTGGAGGTGCTAGTAGGTCAGCGATAGCCTTTACCTTTCCAGTGATTTTTTGCTGTTTAAAGGTAAATTCAACCGACATCTTCACTTGTGGTTGTTCGTTAATATACGTACCTGTCTGCTGGATAGAAGTTATGAATGCGACACATTGTTCACCGCCATTTTTATAGGCAGCTGTGATTTTATTTTGTTTTCGTATTGCCATGATGAGAGGAATAGCAATTAACATAATAGGTGCAATGGAGAAACTAAGTGCTATAATTCCGATGGTAAGGCCTGCTTCATCATTTTTTACAAAAGAAAGTATTTTTTGCAGCGAAAATTTCTTTCCTTCTGTCAAAAGCTGCTCCAATTGTGTCAGCAGTTCATTCTCTTTAGCCGTCAAGTGCTCATTATATTGACTTCTATCCGCCGCCATGATCGTTTGCTGCGATAAATCAATGGCGTTCGCTTGTTGCTTCGATGATGAATAAAGGATGCCATCTATTAACTGAATTTGAAACTCTAGTGAATCATAATCGGAAAAAAGTTTCGGATTATCACGAGTATATACTGATAGATCAAAGAGTAATTGACTTCCGGAATAATCATATATGTAGCCGATTGCTTGGGCATCATTATTGAGGCTGCTCTTTCCAATGATCGCAATCTGATCCTTAGATAAATGAAACTTTTTCGGATAAAATATTTCTTTTGGAGTTTGCACTTTGCTTCTAATATGAGACTGCTCGATGTTGAATTGAACGATCTGATTATCAAGAGTTCTCACAACTGGTTTATTCACATGAATAAATGGTGCAAGCAAATTCTTTTGGGCTTCTTTATTCCCTCCACTATCCCTGCTATTGTATATCGGGTACTGTCCAGTCTCGTTTTGAACTAGTCCCATTATATAATTCGTATTATCATACATATCAAGCTTTAAAATTGGATAATAAAAATCCATAGGGGATTGAAGGTGAAAGCCAGTGTCTACTAGATTTTTAAACTGACCCATCTGGGATAGATTGAGTGTTTTGACGTTGGCATCTTCCACTGTAGCGGCAACAATATCACCATCCGAATTCTTACCAATCGCATAGATACTTTGTTCGAATACAAGCACTGCTTGAGATAAGAATGCATCATTCTTAATGAGTGACGTTTCAAGCTTTACCGGTTCTTTGCCAAACTCATAATAATAAAAATGAAGAACGTCATTAGACTCTCCTGCTTTAAGATCTTCTAAGTTTTTTACATCCCCCTTTGTGACCAAAACAATCCCATCATTTTGATAAGAGACAAGCACTTCATGAAAGCTATCTGAAGCTAATGGATAAGCATTTAGCAGCTTTTTAGATTGTGGTTCCCATTCGGTTAAGTATATTCTGTCTTGTTGATTCGTAATAGCAATGGACTGGCCGCCTGGAAGCATATAAAAATTCTCAACGTAATTCATATCCTCTGCTGCTCTCGCCATTGCCGTTGCTTCCGTCTGCATTTGTTCCGCTTCTTTAGCATTCATGCTGTAACCATTCATTAGAATAAAGAATATCACCGTCATGATAAGACTCGGAAGAAAAATTAATAAAGGAAAAAAAGAAAATTTTCCTTGTCCCTGCTGTTCCATAGAAGACCTCCCCACATTTATTTACCATCAGTCTAGAGAACAATACAGGAACAAACAATATAGATTTGTGAATTTTACAAAAAATCAACCAAAAATTATTATTCGTGGAATTCATACAATTATCTCGAGCCTTATCAAGCAAATTTGTTAAAAAAAATTAGGAAACCTTTTATCTTTGAAAGCATCAATCAAATGCGCCTTGGCGTATTTGCGCCCTATACTCGCGAGTTCGCTCGAAAAATTCCCTTTGAAAAATCGAGGCATCCGCCGGAGGCGCAGGCTTTTCAGCCGGGGTTTGAACCCCCACTGAATCGGAAAATACTTTGCATTCATCCCCCCACTTGTAGAAGTGGAGGACTTCTGCTGAATGAAGTTAAAAATTTGTTCTAATACGCGCACAAAAAAGGCACAATCACCTTGTGCCTTTTTTGTGTATGCAATGTCTTGTGCGGGACAACGTACCCGGTCCCTCGTCCTTGTTACTGTGGACAGATGGGACAGTGTACCCGTCCCATTGTCCCTTGATAGTTGATGTCGACGTAGATATTTTCTGATGGAATTTTAGTAGAGTGTGAGACGATTTCTTTGATTCGTTCTTGCATATTTTTCACACTGTTTGCAGGGGAGTTTACACGGATGAGCGTGTAGACTTCTTCTTCGTTAACGCCCCAGACCTTTACATCTTTAATCATTAAATCAAGATGCAGGTTTTGAATATTTTTGCAAATAGATTCCACGGAATATCCTTCCGGTGTGCCCTCCATTAGAATATTGAAGGATTCTTTTGTAATCGTAATCCCTCCGCGGATAATAATTAAAGAAGTAATGATACTGCCAATCGGGTCAAGCCATGCTGCACCTGCACCGAAGGATAGAATAGCCACTGCGATAATGACAGCACTTAAGCTCGTAATCATGTCTGCGAATACATGCAAGAGGGCACTTCTCATATTAATATTGGAATTTCCTTTTGATAAAATAAAGCCCACAATCGCATTAATCGCAAGACCGATGACTCCGACAACAGCCATTTCCACAGGTTTAATTGCCACTGGATTCATGATGCGGTTCCCTGCTTCGTAAATCAGAAAAAGCGGGATAATAATCAGCGATAATCCATTAAGAAACGCGGCGATTGGTTCAAAGCGCTTGTAGCCGAATGTTCTGTTACTTGTTACAGCCTTTGCCGCCATAATCGTTGCAATTAACGAAAGAATCAGCGAGATGGAATCGGAAGCCATGTGGATACCGTCCCCAATAATCATCAACGAACCTGAGATATATCCATAAACGACTTCAATCAAGGCAAAGGTAATTGTTAAACCAGCGGCCCACATTAATAATCTTTTGTTTTTATTTCGATTTGTATATTCTTCATTGGAATTCATAGTTTTCACCATCCGTATGTTAGAAACCTTATTTATGATATTCATATTACTTCATATTTTATAGGAAAGCAAGCGTTAAATGAGAAATATTTTTCCTAAATGAGAATGAGAAACAGAATCAATTAAATGAAAACGTATTCTACAAGCAATTGAGAAGTATTATTAATTATAATGATTATTACCTGATTTTTTGTAAAAAAATAGGGATCCCTCTTCCGGAATTTTACATCTTTCAACGTAAAAGCCAGAAAATCGATCCCTTTCTGCCTCCTTTCAGGGAAAATTGTCCTTCATTAGCTCGATGAAGGACAAAATCACCGCGATTCAAGGAAATAGGTCTTTGTACAAATCAGCAGTACTGTGACGTCCCACTAGATAAAGATGACTCCCATTAAGTTTATGAATGTGTGGGTAATGGTTACGGATAGGATGTTTTGGTCGCGAGTGTAGATATAGACAAGATAAATGTGGATGGGAAAAGTTATCAAGATCATGCCACCGTGTGTCATGATAAATTCTAACAGACCTAAATCACGAGAAACCATTTGAAACGGGATGTGCGTAAGGGTAAACAGCAGGCCAGTGATAACAATGCTAAGCCACTTGCCTTTAATAAGTCCCTGCAGCCTTGTTTGCAAATAACCACGAAAAACTAATTCCTCTGCAAAACCAATAATGAGAAAGTAGAATAAAAACAACCAAATAAGGTTCGGTAAACTAGCGAGCTGTTTTCCCTGCATGATGGCGATGATGACAGGTGGAACAATGAAAGGAATGGAAAAAACAAGCCCGATGAAAATGGATTTGAGCGTCTTTTCCTTTTTCAAACCAATGCTTTTCAAACTTTGTTTTCTTAGCCTCATAATCACGAATATCGGCAATACTTCTAGAATAGTAATGGGCAAATAAAATAGAAATTGGTAAAGTGTCGTATCCCCCATATGCAGCCAGTTCGCAATTGTGTCATAAACATTCGTGCGAAACATCAGCAAGGCGAATAAATAGGAATGAACCATGCAATACAAGTAAAATACAAGCGCGATCAGCCCGTCTTTCCGGCTGTACGTCTTGACCTCTTCAGCAAACTCAATCGAAAAAAGATGCCGGTTCTTCACATCATTCCCTCCTTATTTCTTGTTAATGCCGATTCTAATCAGTTTATCTCCTCCCCTTCATTATACAGCTAGAGATTAGGGATTTTTTGGAAGGGTTATGAAAAATATAGCAAACTATGATCCAAATCAATGAAAATACTCCGTAATTCGATATTATAGAAGGAATCAATCGATTCGAAAATTCAAGTCGTCACAGGGACGGGAGGCAATTTTTGCGATGTTTTTTAAAAAATATAGACAGGTAATAGAGGAAAATGAAGAGTTAAAGTGCCGGTTACAGGAGGCCGAGGAGAAATCGAAGCAGGATGAGGAAAAGCTGAGTACTTTTATTGATTATCTTTATCATGATTTAACGACGACGATACAGCAGCATGAAATGGTAAACGGGCAGCATCATCTGCTTAGCGATTCCGTAGGGAAAATTAAAGAGCGCTTTGAAGCGGTCTATTCCCTGAGTCAATCGTCATCCGATCAGTCGGTCGTTTTACATGAACAAGGCCGGGAATTGCTCTCCTCGATGGAGGACATGGTGCAGGTGTCCCATGATGGAAAAAAATCGGTTCAAACCGTTGCCGGGCTGATGGAGCAACTGGGAGAACAGCTTCAGGAAACCTCGGTAAAAATGAATGGGTTGAATGAGCATTCCCATGAAATTGAGCTTATTGTGAAGGTGATCAAGGATATCGCGGATCAGACCAATTTGCTGGCACTTAATGCATCGATTGAAGCGGCTCGGGCCGGCGAGCATGGCAGGGGATTTGCGGTTGTTGCCGAGGAAGTGCGCAAGCTGGCTGAAAGTACGGCTCAAAGTACAAGTACAATCAGCCTGCTGACACAGAGCATCCAGCAGGATATTCATGATTCATTGCAGGCGGCAAAAGCCGGTACGGAACGAGTGTCCAAGTCAGCACAGACACGACGGGGAAAATTGACCACATTTTGGATGTGGTGCATCAGGTATTAAGGGATGTTCAAGATGTAATGGGCACGATTCAGGAGCAAAAGAATTTATCTAATGAAGTGATGAGTGAAATACATAATACTGCTGCTCATTTCGATGAAGCGAATCACATGATTTTACAGCATATTGAGGATGCCAGCGTAGTCGATGAAAAATTAGAAGCCGGCAGTCAGCGGATACTGGAGCTGCGGCCTTGATAGATAATGGATCCGGGGCATGCTCTTGACGGATTTTTCTTCGCTTGAAAAATAACCGGAAAAATTCCGTTTATATTGGGAAATACCTATATTCCCTTAAAAATAAAGGAACTTTTTCCGGTTAGCTGATCCAAAACTTTGGATTTTGTCTTATTCAAAGAAGTTAGTCGGAATACCTCCGCTAATATCCGCTTCTTCAGCCTCTTCTAGCTGCATTAGTCGGAAATTCTCCGCTTATAAATTCTGATACATACCTTGTTTGCACACTTCAAAAAAGAACCCGTTATCCAATTTTCCCCTACCGTCGCTTTTCTAGTACATTTACCGCTAGTGCGGCGAAAAATTCCGCAGCTACTTTTATCGCATCTTCCTGTAAATCAAATTTGGGGTGATGCCACTCACGCGGACCGTCTACACCCATCCAGACAAAGAAGCCTGGGATAAATTTTTGATAATGAGCGAAGTCCTCTCCGGCTGCACTTGGTACTGCATCAACCGCTGTATACCCTATTTCCTCCGCAGTGGTACGAATAATTTTTTCATAGGAAGCATCATTAAACACGACCGGCATATAGGCATCCCAATGAAACTCGGCGGTGCCGCCAAAGCCTTGTGCTGTCGATTCTGCCAGCCCCTTCATCAAGCCCGGAATCGCTTCGCGTGCTTCTTCCTGGAATGTACGAACCGTTCCCTGCAGCACGACTTTATCCGGAATGACATTCCATGTACTGCCGCCATTAATACTTGTAATGCTGATGACCGCGTTATGGAATAAGTCGATTCTGCGTGCGATAATTGATTGCACGGCGCTCACGTACTGACTGGCCATCACAATCGGGTCGATCGTTTTATGCGGAATTCCCGCATGGCCGCCGACGCCATGAAAAGTAATCTCAAACTTATCAACACTTGCCATGAGTCCTTCTGATTTAACTCCGATCGTGCCAACAGGTAAATCCGGTTTATTATGCATACCGAAAATCGCCTCTACCCCTTCAAGCACGCCTTTTTCCACGAGATGCTTCGCTCCTTGGGCAATCTCCTCTGCGGGTTGAAAAATAATTCTCACATTTCCCCGCAATTGTTCTTTCTGCTCATTTAAGAGAATCGCAGCCCCAAGAATGGATGCGGTATGGAAATCATGTCCGCACGCATGCATGCAGCCTTCCTTTTTCGATTGAAAAGAAACCTCGGTTTTCTCATGAATTGGCAAAGCATCGATATCGGCTCGCAGCGCAATGGTCGGTCCTGTACCATTTCCTTTAATTTCAGCCACTACCCCTGTCTGCAAATCAAATGGAAGCACCTGAATTCCTTTTTCACTCAGCCAGCTTTGCAGCATTTCTGTTGTATGTACTTCCTCAAAGCCCAACTCCGGATGCTCATGTAAATAGCGGCGTTTTTCAATTAATTCTTGTAAAAGTTCATCTGAAACTTGAAACATACTGTTCACCTATCCCATCTATTCGAGTCATACGAGAAAGTTCGGTTATCCCTGTGACTTTTTGATTATTGTACCATGGTTAAGCCCGTAAAGTCCCTGTTGGGATTCGTGTGCGATAGATGTTGATTGAGCTGAAATTCTAGCGGCATCATTAGTAAGCAATAGAAAATCGGGAGGAATTCCCCATACCTTAGCCGTCATTTTAAATTTATACTTCTGTAAGGTACACAGGACAATTTAGTTTACGTCCATCGCACGATAGAATTTGGAGGGAATCGTTTTGAAAAAAATAGCTTTATTTATTCTTCTTTCGCTTACACTTATATTGGCAGCTTGCGGTGCTAAAGAAGGCACAGTGACAGAAGAACAATTAGATCAGTTAGAGGAACAAATAGAACAGTCAGAAAAAGGGCTGACAAAGGCTGACGTTAAAGAAAACTTTGGTGCTCCTTTAGAAGAAGATGGTAACAAGTGGATTTATGATCTTGAACAGGAAGACGGGGTTATTACATTAAACCTATTCTTTAATGAGGAAGAATTAATGGGCTCTACTACTGCTCCAAAGGAATTATAAACGAGGCCTTCAATAAATAAACCGCTTCCTATGGCAGAGGCGGTTTATTTATTGATCATGTTAATCGTAATGAAGGAAATTATCAGTCTTTATTAAACCATAGTGGCTCCATGTCATCTTCATCGCCATTATAATTGATGAAGATTTCTTCGCCTGCTTTAATGTCCTTATAAGCAAAAAAGTCAAATGTGTGATTTTTAAAATTAATCTCATAAGTGGCATTTGGTTCATAAGAATGGTTAAATAGCATGCCATAACCAAGAAGGATCGCTGTATGATTGATTCCATACTCAAATGCATAATCAGCAAGAAGTGTTTTCTCAATGTGTTCATGCTGGTCGTTTGGATAGGAAATAACCGGAGCCTCGTGTAAAAGCTCGCCTTTTTTAAAATCCCGCTTGGCAAATACGCCTCTATTGAATTCCCCGTCACTTATTGGGGATGTTTTTACTTCAATCATGTTGTTCGCCTACTCACTTTTAAAATTTTCTTTCTCAGTGTACCACTATTTTTAACATTGAGCATTTTTATTCGTAGTCTATCAACGCCAAAAGGGCTTTTCCCAACTAAAATGAAAATAGAATGGGAATGGCCAGCATCATGACGATGAACATGATGAGTTGCAAGGGAACGCCAATTTTTACAAAATCAAAGAATTTGTAGCCTCCTGCTGTCATCACTAAGGCATTGGTCGGAGAGGCAACCGGTGTCGCAAATGCCATACTGGCCGCAACTGCTACAGCGATCAGGAATGGATAGGGGCTGACCCCAAGAGTGAGGGCCGCATTCATGCCAATCGGAGCAAACAGAACCGCCGTCGCTGTATTGCTGATAAATTGTCCGAAAACCATCGTGATCAGATAGATGCCGGCTAAAACAGCAATGGTGCCATAGCCGCCAAGCAATTCAATAATCCCTTCGGATAAGAGAACCATTCCGCCTGTTTTGTCCAGGGCTGTTGCTAACGGCAGCATGCAGGCAATTAAAATGATGCTTTCCCAGTTCAATTGACTGTAGGCATCGTCCATATTGCGCAAACACCCGGTGATGACCATGAAAACAGCGCCGATTAATACAGAAATGACCGCTGGAAAAATCTCAAAAATCATCAGCAGAACCATGAGCAGGAGAATCGCAGCGGCGATTGGCGCCTTTCCGTTGGCGGTCGCCAAACTGGCATGTTCCTTCGGTTGACCCACAACAACAACATCCTTCGTCTCTCTTGAGAGGTATTCAATCTCCTCCCACGAACCTTGCACTAATAAGGCATCCCCAAAACGCAGCTTAACATTAGACATATCCCGCAAAAGATACTGCCCTTTTCGATTAATTGCAATTACGTTAAGATTGTATTTTTTGCGAAAATGAATGTCGCCAATTCGTTTATTCACCAAGTTCGAATCAGGTGTTAACAGGACTTCAGCAAGTCCCATTTTACTGGAGACAAGCACATCTTCATTTGATTCTTCCTCTTCAATGATTAATTGAAAATCATCTGCCAGCTTCTCCACTTGAGCAGGGGAGCCTTGAATAAAAAGAATGTCCTTCTCTTGAATCACACTTTCCGGACCGGCCATTTCTTGATAGGTAATTGGCAGCAGTCTTCTTCCCTCACCTGTTTTGCGGTCGATTTTTAAAATCGCCAAATGATATTGTGCCGGGATTTTCAATTGGGACAAAGGCTTATCGATCATCGGAGAGTTCTCAAGTACTTGCACACGATGCAGTCGATTTTCTAAGCCATAATTCAGAATAAGCTCCTTTGGCGTCACTCGGTGGTTTCGCGTTTGTTTTTTCCCTTGGCTGTCAGGCAGGAGAATATTCCGCGTGAAAAACAAATAAAGAATCCCTGTAATGGCCGCAACAATCCCGATGGGCGTGATTTCAAAAAAGCCAAGCTTCTCAAATCCATGATCACTTAATGTTTGACTGACAATTAAGTTGGGCGGAGAAGCAATCAAAGTCATTAACCCGGATAGGCTCGCCGTATAGGACAGGGGAATTAAAAACTTTGAAACATCCTTTTTTATATGGATGGCAATGCTGATGACGACCGGAAGCATAATCGCAACTGTGCCGGTATTACTCATAAACGAGCCGACAACAAGGACGATTAACAGCAATAAAATAAATAATTTCCTCTCGCTGTTTCCGGACCAACGCAAGAGCAAATCCCCTGCCTTTTGCGCCAGGCCGGTGCGCAAGATGCCTGCGCCAACGACAAACAGGGCAGCGATCATAATGACAACAGAATTGGAAAAACCGGCTAAGGCCTCTGCAGGTTCTAAAACACCCGTGAGAACGAGTGCTAATAAGGCAAGGATGCTAACCAAATCGGCACGAATGCGGTTACTCATAAAAAGAATAATCGTTAAACCAAGAATAATAAAGGTGATGATTAATTGCATTTATCTGTTAATCCTTTCTTTAGGATATATTTCCCTTTTTCATATTGAATATATAGTACCATAGTTTCGTGTTATTTCTGCCTATTCATTGTTCTTTTGCAAGATAATGCGCGTGTTCTAATTGTCTGTATTTATTTAGAATCATTGTAAAAAGTGCAATTAATAGAGGTTTTGGTGCGATTATTGTGTTTTTGGTGCGATTCTCTTTTCATTAAGGCTCTATTAAACTTGGTTGTTGATTTCCGTTGCAGGCACTTCGCGCACCTTAGG
>CALGSR010000269.1 GCA_937902115.1 uncultured Bacillus sp.
TTTTCTTATAATGTTCCGCAAGAACCAGGCCCACCTGCGAAGGAAAGTCCGCAGCTTCCTTGTTCGTCATATAAATCGGCGACTTCCTCGCGATGGGATGCAGGAATGACAAATCGGTCATCATACTTTGCGATGGCCAGAAGACGGTACATATCTTGTATATCCTGCTCACTTAAGCCGAGTTGCGCCAATACAGCGGTATCCGGTTGCTTATTTGTCTGCATGCTTCTCATATAGGCCCTCATCACGGCCATTTTTTTCAACACCAATCGAATATGCATTTCATCGCCGGCAGTTAAGAGATTCGCCAAGTATTGAATCGGAATCCGCATTTGTTCAATCGCAGGGAAGATATCTGCGGCATGGTTGCCTGAGCCAACCCCTTCAAACATATTCATAATGGGGCTTAAAGGCGGAATATACCAAACCATTGGTAAGGTGCGGTATTCCGGATGGAGTGGCAGGGCAATTTTCCATTCGATAATCATCTTATATAGGGGGGATTTTTGCGCCGCTTCGATCCATTCCAATGGAATTCCCTCTTTTTTCGCTTCAGCGATTACTGCCGGATCATTTGGATCAAGAAACACATCTAATTGCGAATGATAAAGATCTTTTTCATCAGCTAATGCTGCTTCGTCAATCTTATCGGCATCATAAAGCATCACACCGAGGTAACGGATTCGCCCAACGCAAGTTTCAGAACAAATCGTCGGCATTCCGGCTTCAATTCTCGGGAAGCAGAGTGTACATTTTTCTGCTTTATTGGTCTGCCAGTTAAAGTAGACTTTCTTATACGGACAAGATGAGACACAATGTCTCCAAGCACGGCACGCATTTTGGTCTACTAACACAATACCGTCTTCATCACGCTTGTACATCGCACCGGAAGGGCAGGCGCTGACACAAGCAGGGTTTAGACAGTGTTCACAAATTCTTGGCAAATACATCATGAATACATCTTCAAATTCCGTGCGGATTTGGTTTTCCATTTTCACGACATTCGGGTCCTGAAGTCCTGTCACATGGGCACCGGCTAAGTCATCCTCCCAGTTCGGACCCCAGAGAACCTCCATAAATTCACCTGTTATGGCAGACTTCGGTCGGGCGACCGGCTGTGTTTTCCGCTCCGGACTGTTTGTTAATGTTTCATAGTCGTAATTCCATGGCTCATAATAATCATCAATCGTTGGCAAATTTGGATTATAAAATAACTGTAGCAGGCGGTTCGTTTTAGAACCTGATTTTAATTGCAGCTTGCCGTTTATAACTTCCCAGCCACCATGATATTGTTCCTGATCTTCCCATCTTTTTGGATAACCGATCCCAGGTTTTGTTTCCACATTATTAAAATACATATATTCTGCACCTGGACGATTTGTCCAGGTGTTTTTGCAAGTTACACTGCATGTGTGACAGCCAATACATTTATCCAGGTTCATGACCATTCCAATATGTGCTTTAATCTTCAAGCCAATCAACCTCCTTCAGCTTACGAATGACAACATTTAAATCGCGTTGATTTCCAGTTGGTCCATAATAGTTAAAGCCGTAGCTTAATTGTCCATAACCGCCAATCATATGGGTTGGTTTCACATGGATACGGGTCGGGCTGTTATGAGTACCCCCGCGGTTATTCGTTAATTTTGTTCCAGGTACATTAATATGACGGTCCTGTGCATGATGCATAAAGGCCATCCCGCGCGGAATTCTGTGCGATACGACCGCTCGGGCAACAACCACTCCGTTGCGGTTAAAAAGTTCAATCCAATCGTTATCAGCAATATCTGCTTCAGTTGCATCATCTTTATTCATCCATACAGTCGGACCGCCGCGGAAAAGGGTGAGCATCGGCTGGGAATCAAAATACATGCTGTGAATCGACCATTTATTATGCGGTGTTAAGTAGTTTAACGTTATTTCTTTGCCTTCCACTGCTGGGCGTTTCGATTTAAATGGCTTAGGCTGTAAGATTGGTTTAAAGGTTGCCATTGCCTCGCCAAATTCGTGCATCATTGCATGGTCGACATAGAATGACTGCCGCCCTGTAACCGTTCTCCACGGAATTAAACGTTCCACATTCGTTGTAAACGGGGAGTAACGGCGACCGTCCTTCTCCGAGCCACTGAAGGCAGGGGAGGTGATGACCGTTTTTGGCTGTGCTGTGATCTGCGCAAAGGTGAAGCATTCTTCTTCACGTTCCGCGGCTAAATCGACCAGCTCTAGATCCGTTTTCTTTTCCAAAGCTTCCCATGCTTTTACTGCCATTTTCCCGTTTGATGTTGAAGATAAAGTTAAAACAGCTTCAGATGCACTTTTAGCTGATTCAATGCTGGGGCAGCCAGTGGCAAAACCGCCACGAATTTCACCAAGGGTTTTCTTGAGTTTTTCATATTCATCTGCAGCAGACCAGGAGATCCCTTTAATGCCATATGGTGCATCTTTTACATTTGGCCCTAACGAAATCATTTTTTCATAAATCAACTTATAATCTCTTTCAACTACCGCGAGCTGCGGCATCGTTTTTCCCGGTATCGCCTCACATTCGCCTTTGCTCCAATCTTTAATAATACCCAGCGGCTGTGCCATCTCTTGTTTTGTATCATGTAAAAGAGGGCTAGGTACGACTTCTTTTATCGGTTCAAGGTCAAGTTCAACGGCCATTTCCGAAACTGCCTTGGCGATTGCTTTGAAAATATCCCAATCTGACTTCGCCTCCCAAGGAGAAGAAATAGCCGGATTAAACGGATGGATGAAAGGATGCATATCCGTACTGTTTAAATCATGCTTTTCATACCATGTGGCGGTCGGCAGGATAATATCAGAATAAAGAGCTGTGCCGCTCATACGGAAATCAAGATTGATCAGTAAATCTAGCTTGCCTTCCGGTGCTTCCTCATGCCACTCTACTTCCTCAGGACGGAGACTATCATGATCCTCATTTAATAATCCATTTGTTGTTCCTAATAAATGTTTTAAGAAATATTCATGACCTTTACCGGAACTGGAAATTAAATTTGCCCGCCAAACAAACAGGTTCCGCGGGAAATTCACGGGATTATCCGGATCTTCCATCGCAAATTTCAGCTCGCGTTTTTGCAACTTTTCTGCAACATATTTTCCAATTTCCGCAGGGGACTGTTTGCCTGCTCTAACTGCTTCTTCATATAAATCAATTCCATTTTCATTAAAAGCAGGATAAGATGGGAGCCAGCCAAGTCGTGCCGCCATCACATTGTAATCCGCATAATGGTCATAGCGTGCTTTATCATAAATCGGTGATATATGCTCACTAACCGGTTGTTCTTCATAGCGCCATTGGTCCGTTGTGAAATAGAAGAAGGATGTTCCGTTTTGCAGCTTTGCCTGGGCACCCCAGTCCTTTGCCATGGCAATGGTCTGCCACCCTTCCGCAGGACGCAGCTTTTCCTGGCCGACATAATGAGCCCATCCGCCTCCGTTCACCCCTTGTGCACCAACGAACAGTACAAGATTTAAAACAGCGCGGTAGATCGTATCAGAATTAAACCAATGGTTAATTCCGGCACCGACAATAATCATCGAGCGTCCATTTGTATCGACCGAGTTTTGCGCAAATTCACGGGCAATTTGTGTGACTAGTTCTTTTTTTACGCCTGTGATGTTTTCCTGCCATCCTGGTGTGAATGGGATATCGTCATCAAGAGATGTCGCAGATTCCCCGCCTAAGCCGCGATCGACGCCATAATTGGCAAGGGTTAAATCATATACGGTCGTTGTATAGAAAATTTGTCCATTATGTTCTACTTTTTTTAGTGGAACATTACGATAAAGAATCTGGTTTCCATCATGGGAGAAATATGGAATTTTAATTACAGCAATTTCATCCTCGATTTCCTTAAAGGAAAGCCTTGGTTCAAATGCTTCACCTGTTTCCTCATCGATCATTTTTAAATTCCACTTTGCTTTATCCTCCCAACGGGAACCCATAGTCCCATGAGGGATGACGAGTTTTCTTTTTTTATCATCATAGATAACGGGCTTAAACTCGCCGTTTTCCACTTCTTTTCCAAGGTCTGCCGCATTTAAAAAGCGGTCTGGAATAAAGGTGTCACCATCTTTTTTCAATGTGACAATAAAAGGAAAATCGGTATATTGCTTGGAATAATTGATAAAATAGTCATGCTGATTTTCTACATAAAACTCTTTTAAAATCACATGACCCATCGCCATGGCCAGCGCCCCGTCTGCCCCTTGTTTTACTTTCATCCAGTCATCAGAAAACTTGGTTGATTCCGCATAGTCCGGGCTGACAGATACTACCTTT
>CALGSR010000270.1 GCA_937902115.1 uncultured Bacillus sp.
AAAATACCTGATTGCACGTTAAAATTGGCCTTTAAATTTTAACAACAAACTTTACAAAAACAGCCTTTAATAAATTCTTGTTTATTCCTAACTTGTCAAGGAAATACTAGCAAATAACCTAGTACTAAATTGCAGGAGGGAATATAATGAGTTGGACAGGAATTGCTCTATTAATACAATTATTCTTCGGCGTTGTAATCGGACTATATTTTTGGAATTTATTAAAGAACCAGCGTACACAAAAAATTACAATCGACCGTGAATCCAGAAAAGAAATGGATCAACTAAAAAAGATGAGAGAAATTTCATTGACTGAACCATTGGCAGAGAAAGTCCGACCAAACAGTTTTCATGACATTGTCGGGCAGGAAGATGGAATGAAAGCATTGCAAGCAGCTTTATGCGGTCCTAATCCACAGCATGTGATTATTTATGGCCCTCCCGGTGTTGGAAAAACAGCAGCAGCCCGGCTCGTATTAGAAGAAGCGAAGAAAAATCCAAAATCTCCTTTTCAAAAGTCATCCGTTTTTGTTGAACTGGATGCAACAACGGCTAGGTTTGACGAAAGAGGAATTGCAGACCCGTTAATTGGTTCGGTTCATGATCCGATTTATCAAGGAGCAGGTGCGATGGGGCAGGCTGGAATTCCGCAGCCTAAACAAGGGGCAGTAACAAATGCCCATGGTGGAGTCTTATTTATTGATGAAATTGGCGAGCTTCATCCGATTCAAATGAATAAACTTTTGAAAGTGTTAGAAGATCGAAAAGTATACTTGGAAAGCGCTTACTATAATGAAGAAAACACACAAATTCCTACTCATATCCATGATATTTTTAAAAATGGACTTCCGGCAGATTTCCGTCTTATTGGGGCAACGACAAGAACTCCGAGCGAATTACCGCCGGCTATCCGCTCCCGTTGTATGGAGGTGTTTTTTCGCGAGCTGACACAGGAGGAAATTGCCATTGTCGGAAAAAAAGCAGCGGATAAAGTAAATTTACATATAAGCGAAAAGGGAATTGAGGTTCTCTCTTCATTTGCACGGAACGGCAGAGAAGCAGTCAATATGATTCAGCTTTCAGCTGGACTGGCTATTACGGAAGAACGGGATCACATAAAAGAGGAGGATATCCAATGGGTTGTCCATTCCAGCCAATTAACCCCGAGAATGGAACGGAAAATCAATTCGGAATCTGTCATCGGTCTTGTTAATGGGCTGGCTGTACATGGACCTAATACCGGAACATTGCTCGAGATCGAGGTGACCGTTATCCCGGCAAAAATAAAGGGTTCGATAAATATTACGGGAATTGTCGAAGAGGAAAGTATTGGTGACCGTAGTAAATCGATTCGTCGAAAAAGCATGGCAAAAGGATCGGTTGAAAATGTGATTACGGTCCTACGGGCAATGGGTGTCCCGGCAGATGAATATGATATCCATGTAAACTTCCCGGGTGGAGTGCCGATTGACGGTCCATCAGCTGGTATTGCCATGGCAACAGGGATTTACTCAGCGGTTTATGGGCTTCCTGTCGACAATAAAGTTGCGATGACTGGGGAAATCAGCATTCACGGAAATGTCAAGCCAATCGGGGGCGTGTATCCCAAAATAATAGCAGCTCGGAAAGCCGGTGTGAAGAAAGTAATCATACCGAAAGAAAATATACAGTCCATTTTAAAAGAGATTAAAGACATTGAAATTGTACCAGTCAGCCATTTAAGCGAAGTCTTTCAGCTTGCTTTGCTTCATAGTCCGTCCAATAAAGCCTTTACGGCTTCTACAATTGAATTGGATAAAAAGGAAAGTATCTAATCAATAAAAGCTTCGGTACCATGATGCTCGTGTTATCGGAGCTTTCCTATTGAGGTTAACGTAAGAAAGCGTTTAGAAGAACATTCCTGTTACTCATAAGAAAAATGTTCTCGGGTTGTATGTTTCACCTTAATAGACATGGGAATATTATTACGATAAAATTAGTATCAGTATTTGATCAAGTCAGGAAAAAATATACTTTGGAGGTATACAGCAATGGACAACCAAGAAGAATATATCGTCCCTCTGCTTCCGCTCCGGGGTTTGCTCGTTTATCCAACAATGGTGCTCCATCTGGATGTTGGCCGCGATAAATCAGTACAGGCCCTTGAAAAAGCAATGGTCGATGATCATTTAATTTTTTTAACTACGCAAAAGGACTTATCAATCGATGAGCCAAATGAAGCGGATTTATACACAATGGGTACTTTAACGAAAGTAAAGCAAATGTTAAAGCTGCCTAATGGAACGATTCGGGTCCTAATAGAAGGATTAGTCCGTGCAGAAATCACTGAGTTTACGGAATATCCCGAATATTACTCTGTACGGTTAAAGACACATAAAGACCGCACAGATAAGGACACAGAAGATCAGGCACTGATGAGAACCATGCTTGAATACTTTGAACAATACATAAAAATATCGAAGAAAACCTCTGCTGAAACCTATGAATCTGTTGCAGACATTGAAGAGCCCGGCAGATTGGCTGATATCATCTCGTCTCATTTACCGTTAAAATTAGATGAAAAGCAGGACATTTTAGAATTGGTTGATGTCAAAGAGCGATTGAACAAAGTTATTGAAATTATTCATAATGAAAAAGAAGTATTAAACCTGGAAAAGAAAATTGGCCAGCGGGTAAAGAAATCAATGGAACGCACGCAAAAAGAATATTATTTGCGTGAACAAATGAAAGCTATTCAGAAGGAGCTCGGTGAAAAAGAAGGAAAAACAGGAGAAATAGCTGAGTTGACTGAGAAAATTCAGGATTCCGGAATGCCGGAACATGTTATGCTAACGGCATTAAAAGAATTAGATCGTTATGAAAAGGTTCCATCAAGCTCTGCTGAAAGTGCGGTAATCCGCAACTATATCGATTGGCTGATCGCACTTCCTTGGTCAAAGGCAACAAAAGATGATATTGATATTGCAAAGGCAGAGAAAATCTTAGATAAAGATCATTACGGGTTGGAAAAAGTAAAGGAACGTGTACTTGAATTTTTGGCTGTACAAAAGTTGACCAATTCCTTAAAGGGGCCGATTCTATGTCTTGCCGGACCTCCCGGAGTTGGTAAAACGAGTCTTGCTCGCTCGATTGCTACCTCAATGAATCGGAATTTTGTCCGCGTATCACTTGGGGGTGTCCGTGATGAATCTGAAATTCGCGGCCACCGCAGAACGTATGTCGGCGCCATGCCGGGTCGAATTATTCAAGGAATGAAGAAAGCAGGGACCATAAACCCGGTTTTCTTACTTGATGAAATTGATAAGATGTCCAATGATTTCCGCGGTGATCCATCATCAGCCATGCTCGAGGTATTGGATCCCGAACAAAACCATAATTTCAGTGATCATTTTATTGAAGAAACATATGATCTTTCCAAGGTTATGTTTATTGCAACTGCCAATGATTTGGCCTCCATTCCGGGTCCGCTCCGCGACCGGATGGAAATCATCAGCATTGCCGGTTACACTGAAATAGAAAAAGTTCATATTGCGAAGGATCACTTATTGCCGAAGCAGCTAAAAGAACATGGACTTTCTAAAACAATGCTGCAGGTGCGTGATGAAGCGATTCAAAAAATTGTCCGCTATTATACCCGTGAAGCAGGAGTGAGAAGCCTTGAACGTCAATTAGCGTCTGTTTGCCGGAAAACAGCGAAAATTATTGTTTCTGGTGAAAAGAAACGGGTTGTTTTGTCCGATAAGAATATAGAAGAATTCCTCGGGAAAACGATTTTCCATTACGGACAGGCTGAGCTTGAGGATCAGGTAGGGGTTGCTACAGGACTCGCTTATACGGCAGTCGGCGGGGATACACTTCAGATAGAAGTCTCTTTGTCACCTGGTAAAGGAAAGCTGATACTAACTGGGAAATTGGGCGATGTAATGAAGGAATCTGCACAGGCGGCTTTCAGTTATGTTCGTTCCAAAGCAATTGAACTTGGCATTGATCCGGAATTTCATGAGAAAAACGATATCCATATCCATGTACCGGAAGGAGCTGTCCCGAAAGACGGACCTTCTGCAGGGATTACGATGGCAACAGCATTGGTATCTGCCCTGACCGGTACACCGATTCGCAAGGAAGTTGGAATGACGGGAGAGATTACTTTGCGAGGAAGAGTTCTCCCAATCGGAGGATTAAAAGAGAAATCGTTAGGCGCACATCGTGCAGGCATTACGAAAATTATCTGCCCGAAAGATAATGAAAAGGATCTGGATGATATTCCGGAAACCGTACGGGGAGAGTTAGAATTTGTTCTTGTTTCCCACGTTGATGAAGTACTGCAGCATGCATTAAATAGTAAAGAGTGAGGGACAGGAATGAAAATAAAAAGTGCCGATATTGTGATAAGTGCGGTTAAGCCTGAACAATATCCAGAACAGGACTTACCGGAATTTGCTTTAGCCGGCCGTTCAAATGTGGGGAAATCTTCTTTTATAAATAAGCTGTTAAATCGTAAAAGCCTAGCTAGAACCTCTTCAAAACCGGGGAAAACACAAACGTTAAATTTCTATTTAATTAATGAAGCATTTCATTTTGTGGATGTACCGGGATATGGCTATGCAAAAGTCTCTAAATCAGAGCGTGCAGCATGGGGGAAAATGATTGAAACCTATTTAACAAAAAGAGAGCAACTGCGGGCGGTTTTATTGATTGTTGATTTACGTCACCCTCCGACTAAGGATGATGTGATGATGTATCAATTTTTAAAGCATTATGATCTGCCGTGCATCATCATTAATACGAAAGCAGATAAAGTACCAAAGTCTAAATGGCAAAAGCATATCAAGATCACAAAAGAAACACTGGAGCTTGATCCGAATGATGAAATTATTCTGTTTTCATCAGAGACTGGTTATGGACAAGACAAAGCCTGGGCTGTATTGGAGAGCTTTATGGCGTAATTAAGTTGAAAAACGGTGCTGAAAAGGCACCGTTTTTTCATATATATTGGACATTTGGTAAATAATAATCATAAAGGCAATCTTTTAAATCATATGCCTATTTAATAAAGTAGGTGGGGAATGGGAAGTTCAGCCCGGTATCTTGAATATTATACGAATTTCTGTTACTGTACATATGAAAGATTCTTGTCGTTTTTTAATACAAAAGTGATTTAGTTACTTTTTGAATTTATGGGAATAGCTGATAAAGTCCCAGTATACTTGCTTTCTCCTATAATAGTAAGTTTTATGAGTTCAATATTTATTCACAATTTTGTACTATCGTATTGAACTCAAATGCTATAATGGAATCAATGGGTGATGTATTTTTAGGGGGATCATAATATGCATATTGTAGTAGTTGGAATTAATCATAAAACAGCCCCTGTAGAAATTCGTGAACGGTTAACATTTAATCCATCGCAGTTAGGGGATGCGATGAAATGCTTGAATGACAAAAAAAGTATCCTTGAGAATGTCATTCTATCCACATGTAATCGTACGGAAATTTACGCAGTTGTCGATCAACTGCATACAGGAAGATACTATGTTAAAGAATTTTTATCTGAATGGTTTGAAATAGAACTTAGCGAGTTTTCTCCATTTTTATTTATATATGAACAGGATGGGGCAGTCGAACATTTATTTAAAGTAGGATGCGGCCTGGATTCACTTGTCCTTGGTGAAACACAGATTTTGGGACAGGTACGTTCCAGCTTTTTATTAGCACAAGAGGAAAATACAACAGGTACGGTCTTTAATGAATTATTCAAAAAGGCTGTTACACTGGCGAAACGTGCCCATTCTGAAACGGATATCGGCGCAAATGCTGTATCTGTCAGCTATGCAGCGGTTGAATTGGCGAAAAAGATTTTTGGTTCCCTTGAACAAAAACATGTTTTAATTCTAGGTGCAGGAAAAATGGGAGAGCTTGCCATTCAAAATTTATATAGCAATGGTGCAACAAAAGTAACCGTTATCAATCGTACCTATGAGAAAGCAAGACTCTTAGCAGAACGTTTCAGCGGAGATGCAAAATCAATGGATGAATTGCAATTTGCACTAAGTGACGCTGATATTCTTATTAGTTCTACAGGAGCAAAGAATTTCGTCATCACGAAAAACATGGTAGAAGGCGTACAGAAGAAACGCAGGGGAAAACCATTATTTATGGTAGATATTGCTGTTCCAAGAGACTTGGATCCTGCGCTTAGTGAGCTGGAAAATGTTTTTCTTTATGATATAGACGATTTAGAAGGAATCGTTGAGTCTAATTTGCAGGAGCGCAAAAAAGCAGCTCAAACAATCGCATTTATGGTCGAGGCTGAAATTGTTGAATTCAAACAATGGATCAAAATGCTGGGTGTTGTTCCGGTCATCTCAGCTCTCAGGGAAAAAGCACTAACCATCCAATCAGAGACGATGAACAGTTTGGAAAGAAAACTTCCTCATTTAAGTGCAAGGGATATCAAAGTATTAAATAAACATACGAAGAGCATCATTAATCAGATGCTAAAAGATCCAATCCTGCAGGCAAAGGAACTAGCGGGCGCAAAGGATGCGGATGAAGCTTTGGATTTATTTGTGAAAATCTTTAATATTGAGGAACTTGTTGCCACGCATCAGGAAGTGAAAGAGGCCGAACGAAAACCGGTATACGGACTATCAGCACAGCCTGTTTTTCCTTCGTAAAAGAGGAAAAGAGGGGATGGCTATGATTGATACTTTAATGACAAGGCTGCATGAATTGACGATTATTCTGTATGCCTTATCCGTTTTGCTATATTTTATTGACTTTTTACACCATAACCGGAAGGCAAACCGAACTGCCTTCTGGTTACTTTTATTTGTCTGGATCTTACAGACCGTTTTTTTATTTTTATATATGCTTGAAGTAGGCAGATTCCCTGTACTAACTCTGAGAGAGGGACTCTATTTCTATACATGGGTTTTAGTTACATTTTCATTGGTGATCAACCGTTTAATGAGAGTGGATTTCATTGTCTTTTTCACAAATGTGATTGGTTTTAGTATTATGGTCATACATACCTTTGCCCCGATGGAAATGGGCATAAAGGTAACAGCAGAGAAGCTTGTTTCTGAATTATTGCTCATTCATATTACCGCGGCCATTCTGTCGTATGGGGCTTTTTCTTTATCATTTGTTTTTTCCCTTTTATACTTATTGCAGTATAATTTACTTAAACAGAAAAAATGGGGGAAAAGATTAGTACGAATCCCAGATTTATCCCGGCTTGAGCAGATGTCCTATATTATGAATGTGATTGGAACCCCGATGCTATTAATCGGGCTCATCCTGGGGACCCAATGGGCTTATCTGAAAATCCCGGATATTCTCTGGTTCGATCCAAAGATTCTGGGTTCCATTTTTACACTTGCTGCATATTGCTTGATTCTTTATATGCGGATAAGAAAAGGAATTTCGGGAAAGACGCTGGCTTTATGGAATGTGGCTGCGTTTCTCACCGTATTAATTAACTTTTTCCTAACAGGAAGTATTTCATCGTTTCACATATGGCTTTAACTTTGCTTCAAGAGCGAATT
>CALGSR010000271.1 GCA_937902115.1 uncultured Bacillus sp.
AAGCTGGCCGAAGACACTGGAATTGAATTGACTTCAGTAAATGTGAAGACGCCAACGCTGGAGGATGTTTTCCTTCATCTAACGGGCAGAGCACTGCGGGATTAAGGGGGCGGCGAAGAATGATTTGGCAGATTGTAAAAAAACAGATGCTCATGTTATGGAGAAATCCGGTACAGTTGTTTCTCCTGCTCGGGCTTCCGGTCATCTTAATTGCGATATTAGGTACGGCTTTAAGTTCAACGATGGATGGTGGAAATCCGGAGATTAAGGTGAAGCTTGCCATTATCGAGCATGGGAATGAAGAGCAGGAAATCGAACAGTTTCTTACCCGTTTAGAACAAAGCGGGGTGCCGAAAGAAGCTGTACGAGAAATAAAAGAGACGGCTTCATGGATTGCACCGATTCGTCTGTTAAGAAATATTTTTGGCAGTGATGAACTAAAAGGGATGATCGAGGTCGTGAATCATGAAGCCTCGGAGAAAGAAACACTCTTAAAGGATGACAGCTATACAGCGGTCATTGAAGTCCCTGAAAATTTTACGTACGAAAGCTTTCGCTCCATGTTTCTCCAAGAAGGGAATCGCCCTGAATTAACTTTCTATCAAAATGAAGCGGCGCCAATAGGGTTCAATGTTGTCAATTCTATCATTGAACAGTTTCAAAGCCAATTGACATTATCAACCTATCTTGGTCAAAAAGGGATTCGATATGAAGAAATCGAACAAGAGATTGCATCTGCGATTACAGATGAAATGAAGACGATAAACCAAAAAGAACCTGTCACAACAAAGGCTTACTATACGATCGGGATGGCCGTCATGAATGTCTTTTTTATTGCATCGGCTATCAGCACCATTGCCTATACGGAGAAAAAACTTCATGTTTTTGACCGGATCATTTTGGGAGATGTTTCAAGATGGGTGTATTTTATCGGCGTCTTTCTTTCCGGAACGCTCTTTGGACTGCTGCAGTTGTTGATTATCTTTACTTTCTCCCGGATTGTATTCGGGGTAAGCTGGGATGATTTGCTGTCATTTTTTACGATTACCATTGCTTACTCGATAGCGATTGGCGGAATTACTGTGCTTTTGACGGCGATGAATTATCGTTTGAATTCGGAAGTCATTACAAACTTCTTTTCTAGTATTCTTGTCACTTTAATGTCCTTTGTGGGGGGCAGTTTTTATCCGGTCGGTGATTTCTCCAAAACGATTCAGCGTCTAGGTGAATTTACGCCAAACGGTGCGAGTATGACTGCGTATTTAAAGATTTTAAGAGGAGATGGAATCGCTGAATTGGGTCATTCGATCATTTTTCTCGTCCTGTTTGCCGTTGCAGCGATCATTGTGGCTGCATTAAGCTTTCCGAAAAAGGGGGCCGCTCAAGGATGATTGGTATTCTATTAGCTAAATGTAAGATGTTTATTCGCAATCCATGGGTTTTTATTGCGATGACAGTGATGTCTATCGGCTTTGCTTTTCTCCTAGGAGGTTCGAATAGCGAAAATACGATTCAAGTTCCAATAGCAGCTGAAAATGAAGCGATTCGCGAGGCAAAAGTAGGGGAGCTGCTTACAAATTCAGACGTATTTGTTTTTAATTGGATGACGGAAAAGGAAATGCGGGAAAGAATTGAAAACGGAAAAGCGGAAATCGGTGTCTATTTACAGAAGGATCATTTCGAAGTAATCGTCGGCGTCGATACACCGAATCTGCAAATGATTCAGCAGAAGCTTATCCTCCAGGCTGCCCAAGCTGAGTCAGAAGCTGAAAAGGCCGTAATCCGCTCCGGGTTGGAGGAATTAAAGGAATTCCCGCTCTTTACGATTGAAAAAAGCAGTTTCAAGGGGGCAGAAGCCTTTGTTTATGACCAAAGTTATCATACTTTATTCGGCTTTACATTATTTTTCGTTATCTATACAATTGCCTATAATGTTCTATCCATTTTAATAGAAAAACAAGAAGGATTGTGGGATCGGATTATTTTATCACCTGTGAAAAAGTGGGAAATGTATGTTGGAAATTTTATTTTCAGCTTTCTCAGCGGTTATTTGCAGATTTTGCTCATTCTGTTTATATTCCGTTTTATCATTGGAGAGGATTTTAATGGAAGATTTGTCGCGGTATGCTTATTACTGCTTCCATATGTGTTTTCGATTATCGCGCTGTCCATCTTGATTACAGCATTAGTAAAAAATACACAGCAATTTAATGGAATCATTCCCATTGTAGCCGTTGGTTCTGCAATGATTGGCGGGGCGTATTGGCCGATTGAAATTGTAGAATCCAAGTTTATGATTTTTCTGTCAAAAATAAACCCTGTCACCTATGGGATGGAGCTGCTAAATGGGGCGGTTGTTTATCGCTATCCACTAGATGAACTGTTCCTCCCGATAAGCATCTTGCTTTTGATGGGGGTCGTGATGACCGGCATTGGCATCCATCTCATGGAAAGACGCCATGTGTAATGGGACAGGGGACCGGGTTCCCTGTCCCAATTAAAATCAATATAGGGGATAAGGAAACAGCTTCCTTGTCCCCTTTTTGATCAGATAAGCATAATAGTTTCTTTTGTAGAAGGGGAATGGGTAAAATAGAACTAGGTTTTTTGAAGGAGGAATGGGATCGATGACAATAGGACAAATACCACTATCTGTACTAAACTTAGCACCGATTCGAAAAAATCAGGGAGCTAAAGAAGCGATCGAAGCGATGGTGGATTTGGCACAGAATGTTGAGAAATTGGGGTATTCAAGATATTGGATAGCGGAGCATCATAATACACCGACCATCGTGAGCTCAGCCACAGCTATTTTAATTAAGCATGTGTTAGAACATACAGAAAGCATCAAGGTCGGCTCTGGCGGGATTATGCTTCCGAATCATGCGCCGCTTGCGGTAGCGGAACAATTCGGTACAATGGAGACGCTCTATCCGAACCGGGTTGAACTGGGCCTTGGGAGAGCTCCAGGCACAGATATGATGACGGCAAGTGCCTTGAGACGTTCGAAGCACGACTCAGTCTATGCCTTTCCAAATGACGTGAAGGCACTTCTTACCTATTTCGGTCCAGAAGAAGTTCAGGGCTATGTAAAAGCCTACCCGGGGATTGGCACGAATGTTCCAATTTATATTCTAGGTTCCTCAACGGATTCTGCTCATTTAGCAGCACAACTAGGGCTGCCTTATGTATTTGCCTCACATTTCGCACCGCGCTATATGGAGGAAGCGATCTCAATTTACCGCAGCAACTTCCAACCGTCAGAGTACCTTAACAAACCTTATATGATCGTCTGTCTAAATGTGATTGGGGCGGAAAGTGATGAAGAGGCTGCCTATGAAGCCACGACGATGCAGCAGTTTTTCCTTAATGTCGTGCGCGGTGCACAAAATCCGTTATGTCCTCCGGTAGAGGATATGGAACGGCTTTGGAGTCCGGCTGAAAAGGCAATGGTTCAGTCCATGATCAGTGTATCGCTCGCAGGAAGTAAAAAGACAATTCGTGAACAGTTAACTGATTTTCAGGACAAGTACCATGCTGATGAAATCATGGCCGTTTCCTATATTTATGATCCTGAAAAACAAAGACGGTCTTATGAAGTTTTAAAAGAAGCCGTTCTTGGGGAATGATGTGAAGCGCAGGACTTCCGTTGTATGAAGTAAATAAAATAAAAAAGGCGTTTTAGGAAAGGAATAAACCTCCCTTAAAACGCCCTGTTTTCGTTATGTTTAGTGTTCCATGTGCATTTGTTCTTGTTGCTGTTCTTGTTTTCCTTGTTGTGTTTCTTGTTGTGCCTGCATTTTCTTCATGAATCTTTCTTTTGCAGCATTATCTACTACAGTCCATTCTGTCACTTCAGGAGCTACTGCACTGTTTGCTTCATCAGCAGCATATGCCTCTGCTTTTTCCGCTGAGTCAAACATGATATAGCCCCATTTCATTGGAGATTCCATATTTGTTTTAACTGCAACAGATTTGTCTTGTTCAGTCCAATCAAGTGTTTCATAGTCACGAATCCATTCAACAGCTAGTGCTTCGCCATTTTTTCTTTCATAGTTTAATAGACAGCCGATATCATCAAAGAAAACATTTTCTCCATCCTGAGTCACACCTTGTGCTGAGAATACACCGAATTCATGGTCTTTTTCATATACTTTCATATTGCATGAGTCACAGAGTGTATCTGCATTCGGCTCAAGCGGACTGTGCTCATGATCGGAAGCTGTTTTTTCAGTTGTTTCATCGTTTTTAGCTGTTTCCGTTTCAGTTGTTGCCGCACTGTCTTTAGTTTGATCCTCCGTTGCAGAATCCTTAGCGCCACACGCCGTAAAGAATGTTACTAACATGATTGATATACAGAATAATAGAAACTTTTTCATTTAAGTACCCCCCTAATATGATTACAATCAAAATATAACATCAAATTGTGTGAAATATATGAAATGTTCTTTTCATAGCTCTGAAAAAAGCGGATTAATTGTTACGTTTTTGTGAAATTAGTCCAGAATGGTTTCCTAACAGTTAAAGAAAGGATTTTTTCCATATAAAAGAATAAAAAATACAGGAACCATGCTTAATCTTGTAAATACTAATGAAAATTTTAAATATTATGATAAAATGGAAAGGGTATGTAAGGAGTGGTCAATAAATGTCTGAAAAGAATCAATCCCTTCCTCTTATACAGCAACTTATTTTTCAGTACATTTTAATATAGTATTTTTAAACTTATTCTCTTGCAATGATGCAGGCAAGAGCGGCTGAATGCATGGATTACCTTAAGTCATGAGAATTGGAGTGGTGATGTTGAAAGCAGCAAATTTTATAGATACATTAAAAAACTATATGGCAGGAGAGGATGTTTTAAATCCTTGGGGTGAATATACCGATGAATATGATATTGGGGAAGTTGCGCCAAAAATTAGGAGGGACCAGTTTCAAAGATTTCTAGAAAGCAGGATGGGAAGCGCGCGTTTTCTATTTGTAGCTGAAGCAATGGGGTATCAAGGGGGCAGGTTTTCAGGCATTC
>CALGSR010000272.1 GCA_937902115.1 uncultured Bacillus sp.
TTTCTCATTCCGTTTATAAGTTATGGCTCCCTTTATATACTTTTAAGTATTGTCGTTCTCTTAACCTTAGTTCTGTACTTTTTACTCCATGGCAAAAAAGATAAAGTTCGTTTCAAGACAGTTGCCTGACGGGACAAGGGACCAGGTTCATTGTCCCATTTGCTTATTTCATCCCATTATAAAAAGGACAGTAATTGGAATTACGAATCCATTACTGTCCTTTTTATAATAAAGTCTATTTTCTTATAGCCTTTTTAATATCTACCGAATCCCTCTTGCATATTGCTTAGGAGGAGTAACACTGCCCGAAACGGCTTTGATTGCATGCAGTGCCCAATACGGGTTATTCAAGTGCCCTCTACCCACAGCAATTAAATCTGCATCCCCATTAGCCAGTGCTTCTTCCGCTACTTGCGGGTCACTTAGATTTCCGACAGCAATGACAGGCATATTCAATACTTCTTTAAACTTCCGCGCAAACGGAACTTGGTATCCTGCATGAGTGCCTGGCTTTAACTTACCAGGAAGCCCCTCCCCACCGCTGCAAACATGGAACATATCAACACCAGCTTCTTTAAACTGCTTGGTAATTTCCAGTGAATGTTCAATTCCATAACCATAACCACCATCAACATATTCAATTGCAGATATGCGCATAATAAGAGGCATATCCTATGGCATAACACTCTTCGCTGCTTGAATCACTTCAATCCCAAACTGAGCGAAATTTCTTCCATACTCATCATCACGTTTATTACTGCTAGGTGATATAAACTGATGGATTAGATTGCCATAGGCTCCATGCAGTTCAATGGTATCAAAGCCCGCCTCAACGGCGCGTCTGGCTGCGTCTTGATATTGCTGTACTAGTCGCTGAATCTCGTTCATTGTTAAAGGTCGAGGCTGTTTCAAGGAACCATTCTATGTTTCTTCCAGCAATGCAGTGGCAGGGATAGCCGAAGGCCCCACTGGCTGCATAGCATCTTCCGCTTTACGGTCGGCATAGGCAATCTGAATCCCTATTTTCGCACCATATTTATGGACTTCATCTACGATCCGCTTATATGCAGGAATATGTTCATTAGACCACAATCCCAAATCTTCATTTGTAATCCGGCCATCCGGATCAATATCCGTCATTTTCATGATGATTAGCCCTGTTCCGCTAACCGCTCTAGATACATAATGAACATAATGCCATTCATTCGGCATCCCATCCTGGGTATGTGCAGAATACTGGCACATAGGAGCCATAACCACTCTATTTTTTAATTCTAATCCTTTTAATGAAAAAGCTGTTGGTAAAAATGCCATTTTATAAATCTCATTTTCATAAGTTTGAAATACTTTCCCTTTCTAACTGTTAACTTCCCTATCCTTATCTTCCATTATCTTACCAATTTCTTAAAACTAACCAATACCATAACATTGCATAGCAAAATGACAACCGCCATCGGGATTCCTGTGCTGCTACCGCCAATCCCTACTAACGGAGCGGTAATCGCCCCTAAAATAAATGGCACCAATCCCAACAAGGCCGAAGCACTCCCGGCATTCTTATCCTGACTTTGCATGCCTAAAGAATTGCACATCATACTAATTACACCCATACAGGAAAAAATCAAAAAGAAAGCGAGCAAAATCAAGAGGATATGCCCATTAAGCGGGATCGCTGCCATCAATAACAAACTCGCTAAAAGAGATAGACTTAAGAAAAGTTTTAGAATACTCCCTTCACTGAGTCTTCCAGTCAATCTTTCAGCAATATACACAGCCACCAGCACACCAGTTGCATTAATGGCAAAGGAATAACTGTATTCTTGGGCCGATAATCCGTAAATATCCTGCAGGACAAAGGGAGAAGCCGACATATAAGCGAAAAAGCCCCCAAATACGAACCCTGATGTCAGGGTATAGCCCATAAACACCTTATCCTTAAATAAGCTTCCGAAATTGGATACCGTATTTTTCAGCCCGCTTTCCGTCCGCTCTTCTGCTGGTAAAGATTCCTTTAAACCAAACAAGACACTGAAAAAGACGACAATACTGATGACACTTAAGAGAAAAAAGATCCCGCGCCAATCGGTTAATTTCAGAAGCTGTCCGCCTGCCACCGGAGCCAGCACGGTAATGACCCCGTTTATCAGTGTTAATATCGCCATAAACTTTGTCACTTCATAACCTGAATAGAGGTCCCTGACAATAGCACGCGATAACACAACTCCGCCCGCACCGGAAAAACCTTGAATAAAACGAAGAATGACCAATACCCAAACCGAAGGGCTGTAGGCACATAAAATTGTTGAAACAACAAAGACCAACAGGGAAGCGATTAAAGGAAGTTTCCTTCCTAACACATCGCTATATGGTCCAATCACAAATTGACCGAATGCCATTCCTAACAGACAGGCTGTTAAGCTAAGCTGAACTAAAGATGCACTTGCGCTTAAATCAATCGTCATCTGCGGCAAAGCCGGCAGATAGAAATCCGTTGCAAACGGCGGAATTGATGCCAAAAAACCTAAAATTAAAGCAAGTAGCACCTTATTGTTATTCACTTTCTTTTTTGCACCCGCTGCCGTTTGACTCTTTGCTACACTCATCTTTCCAACCCCTTGAATAATAACTTTCAATGCTGTAAATCATTTTTAATCGTGGTTAATAATTGCACCAACAGGGAACTCTTTTCGCTGGAAAGACTTCTAGCCAAGAGGGCTTCCATTTCTTTTTTAATATTCCATAATCGTTCTTCTAGCTGCTTCCCCTTCTCTGTTAAATGGATTCTTTTAATCCTTCCATCCTGTGCCCCGCTGACCCTTGTCACTAATCCTTTATGTTCTAAAACATCGATTAGTTTTGTGACGGAAGAAGGTTTAATCAGTAAATCCTGCTGCAACTCAGATTGCGTTGCTCCATCCTGGATATAAAGAAGGGTTAACAGACGTTCCTGCGATGATGTAACCCCCTCTTTTTCCAGTTTCTCATTATGTAGCTGAATGACAAGGTGAGCTATTTGCTGAATTAAAATACCGATATGATGATGATCCTTGGATTGTCGCATATCCATCTCCTTTTAAACATAACTATAGAAAGAATAAATCCCTATTTATAATAGAATACACAAGACTATTTAGATAGGAAACTAAATAGTTTTAAAAATACCTTTATTTTTTTAAAATATTCAAAAGACTCGTTCTAATTTCCGTAAAGGAACTGTTGCACAATAATTGTTTAATTAAATGTGTTAGAAAGAACAGCAAAAATGAACAATGATGCCACTGTTCATTTTTTATCTGCAATTACAACCCCGTATCCACCAGTAAAGGCTGACCAGGAGGCCTCGCTCCATTTTGTAAATCAGCAATGGTTAACCCGAAATCCATCTGCAAATGGGGATAATCTTTAAACTGCGCCCAATCTCCGCCCCACTCGAAGCCAAGCTCTTTTGCTAAGTTGACTACTTCCAGCCAATCCGCTCTGCTATTGCCATTTCTATCATAGTTCATATCCCAAATAATATCCCCTGCTGCCGTCTTTAACGCAAAATCCACGGCGAGACCGAAATTATGGTACGATTCGCCCCCTTTTGCATAGGTGACAATATTTCCGCCGGCAGTACGCCCTTTTTCATACAATCGATCCTGTTCTACTGCACTGCGAAAATCATCTGTTATCACCATCACAATACCAATAGCTGCCGCCTTTTGCACTAACTGATTGGTCCTTTCTGCAACAACTGGATGAAGTCCATCCGGCATCGGAGCATTGGGAATGACCTCGGGTTTCATCCGATATTGGTCATATGCGACAAAAGCAATGATGACAAGCAAAAACATCATAACGACTCTTTTTAATCCATTTCTTTTTTTTCTAGATCTTTTTCTGCTCAAGCTGCCATTTCCTTTCATTAAAATCGTTCTACTAATCTAACGAAAATAATAAGCAAATAGTTTCACATATTACACATGAATTTTATACCAATAAAATAAACGGGACCGCTCAACTGCTCCATATCAAGTTATTGTTGTTAAGTCCATCTTATCTTAACCTCACTAACTCGAATAATAGCAGACAAACCGTCCCAGTGCATAAACTAGATTGCTGTACCTTCTGTTTTGGGAACAAAGAACAGCACGACTAACCCGATAACAAAAAGAATAACTAAACTGAAGACACCGAAAGAGGTGCTTCCAGTAAGCTGCGTCGTGATCCCGACAAGAAAAGGACCTGTCACCGCAGCAAAGCGGCCAAAAATATTATAAAACCCAAAAAATTCATTTGATTTTTCCTTCGGTACCATTTGCGCAAAATAAGAGCGGCTAAGTGCCTGAATCCCCCCCTGAGCACTGGCAACAAGCATCGCTAATATCCAAAAATCGACGATGGTTTCAAGAAACATCGCATAAATACAAACTAACATATAAATAAAGATTCCGGCATAAATCATCTTTTTTGCTCCAAATTTTTTTGCTAGTTTACCGAACAAAATGGCAAACGGCGCTGCCACAATTTGTACCGCTAATAAGGCAATGATCAGTTCAGTGGCGCCCAAACCTAAATCTGTCCCGTAAGCTGTTGACATTGAGATAATCGTTCCTACCCCATCAATGTAAAAGAAATACGAGACGAGAAATAAGAAGATCGCACGGTATTTTCGAATTTCTTTAAAAGTATCTCCAAGCCGCTTAAAGCTCGTATAAATAATCCGCGGTTCGCGCTCGACCCAATGTGTTTGCTTAACATGCTTAAACATTGGAATGGCAAAAAGGATCCACCACAACGCCGTAATCAGAAAGGCAATTCGGCTTGCCATCGAGACTGACAACGGCAGGACTTCCATTTGTGAGAGCGTGATGAGTGCAATACAAAATACAAACGGAATGACGCTGCCTATATATCCTAAGGCAAAGCCCTTTGCCGAGACTTCATCCATCCTCTCGTTCTCCGTGACATCTACAATATAAGCGTCGTAAAATACATTCGCACCCCTGGCACCCAGCGATGTAACCGTGTAGACAATCAGCAACAGCAGCCAATTATCACCCGGAACAAATAATAGTGCCGCCGTCGATATCGTCCCCATCCAAAAGAAAAAACTAAAAAACTTCCGTTTCATTCCTTTAAAATCCGCCATCGTACCTAATATAGGTCCGAGCAGTGCCAATATGAAGGTAGAAATCGAAATCGTATAACCTAAATAGGCCGTAGCATTTGTTGGATTGACCCCGGCATTTTCTGCAACTGATTTGTAGTAGATAGGAAATATTGCAGTTGTAATAATAATAAAGTAAGCAGAGTTTGCCCAGTCATACATCATCCAGCTTTTCTCGGCTTTATTGAATTTACCCATCTTTTTTCCCCCTCAGATGATCTATCTTAAGTCTACATGATGGTTGATGGTGTGAATAGATTGATTGAAGAAATTTTACAAATTTTTAGGCTTACTAAACCGCAGCAGTCCAAAAAATGACTCTGTTAAACTTGGTTGTTAAGTTCCGTACCGGGCACGCAAGGTTCGCTTATCTACACTAGCCCTTCTCGATTGTCTGCATTCTTTTTAAAAAAATAATACTGTTCACAAAAACGTCAATATATTAAAATAATATAAAGAGTTAATAATTTCTAGCATACTCATTTACTGGGGGTGAGAATACAAAATCATTCCATCAGCATTACCTAACTTCTCTTTATTTCCTCACATAACTGTCGCAAAGAAAAAAGTCCTTTTGTAATTTTTCCCACCGGCTAACCTATTAACAATCAATTGTACTCACTAAGTTAATTCTTTTTTTAGACAAATAAGATCTATGGAGGGATTACAATGAATGGGGTATATCAAACCGTTACAGCAAGACGACAAGTGGAAATGGAAAATAATATATTGCACCCATTAATGCAAGTGCTTTCTGTTCAGGCTGTATATAGGCTCA
>CALGSR010000273.1 GCA_937902115.1 uncultured Bacillus sp.
ACGGCAGCTGTCTATACCTCACGTGCCAATTTGTCGACATTAATGCTTGAACGGGGAATCCCGGGCGGACAAATGGCGAATACGGAAGAAATTGAAAACTATCCTGGATTCGAGACGATTCTTGGACCTGATTTATCAACAAAAATGTTTGACCATGCGAAGAAATTCGGTGCTGAATATGCATATGGGGATATAAAGGAAGTCATCGACGGGAAAGAATATAAAACAGTTGTTGCTGGTTCGAAGCAATATAAGACACGAGCGCTTATCATTGCAACGGGTGCTGAATATAAGAAAATGGGTATTTCCGGTGAGCAAGAATTGACCGGCCGCGGCGTTTCGTATTGTGCTGTTTGTGATGGTGCCTTTTTTAAACAGAAAAACCTCTTTGTCATCGGAGGTGGGGATTCGGCGGTTGAAGAAGGGGTATATTTAACCCGTTTTGCCGACAAAGTGACCATTGTGCACCGTAGAGATGAGCTTCGGGCGCAAAAGATTCTACAGCAGCGTGCCTTCAATAATGAGAAGATTGATTTCATCTGGAAGCATACGTTGAAGTCAATTAATGAAAAAGATGGCAAAGTAGGAAGCGTGACACTTGTCTCAACTGAAACCGGTGAAGAACAAGAGCTTCAGGCAGATGGTATTTTCATTTATATCGGAATGAATCCATTATCTAAGCCGTTTGCGAATTTAGGAATTACAAACGAAAATGGTTATATCGTAACCAATGAAAGAATGGAAACGTCTGTACCTGGGATTTTTGCTGCCGGTGATATTCGTGATAAAACCCTTCGTCAAGTGGTTACAGCAACCGGTGACGGAAGCATTGCCGCATCGAGTGTTCAGCATTATATTGAAGAACTGCTTGAAGAGCTGGCGTCAAAGCATGATCTCAATCTTCACCAAAACTAATATTGGAAGTTATTTACAAAAATTAACATTATTTTAATTAATCTGTAACGATTACGAAATAATAATACGATATTATGAGGGTAGAAATTGACCCCCTTTAAAGATATGAATGGAAGCACAGGCCGCACTGCCTGTGCTATTTTTTTATTTTCTTTGCCAAAACTGTTTCGTTGTGACTAGTACATAAAAATAGTATAATAAAGTGAAATCTGACATTGGTAAACTTGTTTAATGTTTCACAAACCATGCCCCAATAGAAGGAATTTCATATTAACTTGCTTTCGCTTTAGACTTTTTGTTGTAAAATGAAGTATGAACAACCTTATTGATAGAAAGCACCATGAATATATATGTATTAATCGCTATTGACAGTTTAATTGAGGTGATCTGTGTTGCAGCGAGTGACTAATTGTGTTTTGTTAAAAGATAATAAAGTGCTGCTTTTACAAAAGCCGCGCCGAAATTGGTGGGTGGCTCCGGGTGGTAAGATGGAGCCGGGAGAATCTGTACGCGATTCCTGCATCCGTGAATTCCGTGAAGAGACAGGAATTTATTTACGTAACCCTAATATTAAAGGGATTTTCACCTTTATTATGAAGGAAGGCGACAAAATCATTTCGGAATGGATGATGTTTACGTTTTTTTCAACAGCTGCAGATGGACTCAATGTCGAAGAGTCGGAAGAAGGAATTATTTGCTGGCAGCCAATAGATGAGATCAGGAATCTGCAGATGGCCGAAGGAGATTATCATATTTTAGAGTATATGATTCATGGGAACGGGATCATTTACGGGACTTTTACATATACTCCAGATTTTAAATTGCTCAGCTATCGTCTTGACCCAAGCTAATAGATAGGAGGGATAAATAATGAGTACCGGTGCAATAAATGATATTCAATTGGTGATTATTACGGGAATGTCTGGTGCAGGGAAAACCGTTGCGATTCAAAGCTTCGAGGATTTAGGGTTTTTCTGTGTCGACAATTTACCTCCTACGTTGCTTCCGAAATTTCTTGAACTAATGAAAGAATCCGGGAATAAAATGAACAGAGTTGCATTAGTCATGGACTTAAGAGGCAGAGAGTTTTTTGATCATCTCTTCAAGGCACTTGATGATTTATCCGAAAGTTCTTGGGTGACTCCGCAAATTCTTTTTCTAGAGGCAGATGATGCCACGCTTGTTCGCAGGTATAAAGAAACAAGAAGAAATCATCCGCTGGCAAAAAATGGTCTGCCGCTCGAAGGGATCCAGCATGAAAGGGAACTCTTAGATGAATTGAAGGGCAGAGCACAGCTGATTTATGATACATCGAAAATGAAGCCTCGGGAATTGAGAGAGAAAATCTTGAATGAGTTTGCTTCGAATAAACAGTCTTTATTTACCGTGAATGTGGTATCTTTCGGCTTCAAACATGGCATTCCAATCGATGCCGATCTTGTTTTTGATGTCCGTTTTTTACCGAACCCGCACTATATTGATCACATGCGGCCGTTGACCGGGATGGATCAAGAGGTATCGGGCTATGTGCTGAAATGGAGTGAGACGCAGAAATTTCTTGAAAAGGTAACTGACCTGCTTTGCTTTATGCTGCCATATTATAAGCGTGAAGGGAAAGCGCAGCTAGTGATTGGAATTGGCTGTACAGGAGGTCAGCACCGCTCCGTGGCACTTGCAGAACATATCGGTCATTATTTTGAAAAAGATTACCATACTAGAATTTCGCATCGAGATATCGATAAGAGAAAGGAATCACCGAAATGACGAATAACAGACAACCCCGGATTGTCGTTATCGGCGGTGGGACTGGATTGCCGGTATTGTTAAGAGGATTAAAAAAGTATCCTGTTGATATTACGGCAATTGTAACAGTAGCCGATGATGGAGGCAGTTCCGGCAGACTGAGGGAGGAGTTAAACATTCCCCCTCCCGGTGATGTTCGAAACGTTCTAGCGGCTCTATCTGATGTCGAACCATTAATTGAAGAGATGTTTCAGCATCGTTTTAAGGCAGCGAATGATTTATCAGGCCATTCGCTTGGTAATTTAATTTTAGCGGCAATGACCTCCATTACAGGAAATTTCATGTATGCTATTCAGGAAATGAGTAAGGTCCTGAATGTAAGGGGAAAGGTCCTTCCTGCTTCCAATCAAAGTGTTGTTTTGCATGCTGTTTTTGAAGATGATACGGTGGTTTCCGGTGAATCGAAGATCCCTAACTGCGGCAAGAAAATCAAGCGGGTTTTCTTAACTCCGGATGAAATCTTGCCTCTTCCTGAAACGAT
>CALGSR010000274.1 GCA_937902115.1 uncultured Bacillus sp.
TCTAAGGGTTTAATTTATGAAATTGATTCAAAATATAATAAATTTTTAATATAGAGGGACATGGGGACGGGTCCCTTGTCCCACTAATTACCGACCCATTAAAAAGAAGAGTACACCACTTGTTGATGGCTTTCCCGACCCAGTGAACATGACATAAAGCTCCTTCATTCCCTGTTGAAGGACATTTTTTCGCTAATTTCACTGATTTTGTCCTTCATACCCTCGATGAAGGACATTTTTTCGCTTCCCCCTCTCAACATGGCTGCTCCTACTGCTCTCTTACAAAATGATTCCATCGTAAACAAACAGAAGGGACGGTGCAAAACCGTCCCTTCTGTTTTATTCTCCTATTAAAACATTAATTCGCTCAATCAACTGCGGAAGTTCGGCAATCGTTCGGATGGTATAATCCGCTCCATGCTGTTTGAAGGCTGCCTCGGTTCTGTCGATGTGCTCCTCTTTTTCCGCAACCGAAAGCCCATTGTATTCTTCTTGGCTCAGTCCCATTTCTGAACTGCCGCTGATGATACCGACGGACCATACTCCGGCATTGACGCCCTCTTTTATATCAGATGCGGTGTCACCAACTTTAATGACCTTCCGGGCTGCTGAGAGTTTTAATTTTTCCATATTCCGATAAATCATATAAGGATACGGCCGGCCCAATGACCCCGTGTCGTCGGGAGTCACATAGCAATCCGGGCTGTAGCCTTTTTCCTTCGCACTCGATACAACAACCTCCATCATTGAATTCGTATACCCTGTTGTCGAACCAATCTTCAAGCCCTGATTTTTCAAAAGCGCAACGGTTTCAACCACCCCGGGAATGGGATCAGTGTAGTGCGCCAAAGAGGACATAAGAGCCGGCTCGAATTCGGCATATAACTTTTGCACATCCTGCTCAGTAAAGGCCCGTCCGTATTTCTCCTCCCAGAGAGCTGAAATTCTTGGCATTGACAGCATTGCACGAATATGGTCAATTTTCAGCATGCCCATCGGAGCACGTGCTTCGGCCATTGTAACCTCAATCCCTGCCTCTTTAAAAATATCAATAAATACATTCACCGGAGCAAAGCAGCCAAAATCAACCGTTGTCCCAGCCCAATCCAAAATAATACCTTCTATTTTATTCATTCCGTCACCACTCCTTTTAGGACAGGGAACCCTGTCCCACTGATTGGGACAAGGGACCTGGAACCTCGTCCCATTTTTTGATGATTGTGCATAGTTCTTCGATGTCTTCTTGGTGGATTTCACCGATGTTGCCTATTCTGAATGTGTTTTCGTCTGTTAGTTTTCCGGGGTAAAGCACGTAGCCTCTTTCTTTTACAAATGAATAGAATGGCGTAAATTCAAAGTCTTCGTTCGGAAAAAGAAAAGCTGTGATGATGGGGGATTGTTTATCCTCTGCAATATAAGCTTGATAGCCTAGGCTTTCCATCTTTTCTCTTAGTATTCTATTATTCTTTTGATAGCGGGCAAATCTTACCGGAATGCCGCCTTCCTCCTCAAGTTCATCAAGGGCTTTAGCAAATGCCGCGACAGCATGGGTTGGTGAAGTGAAACGCCATTTTCCATCCTTGTCCATCGCCTTCCATTGGTCATATAAATCGAGCGATAAACTGCGGGCATTTCCTTCGCAGGCCGCCAGCTTTCCTTTTTCCGCAATGACAAAGGCAAATCCGGGAACGCCCTGGATGCATTTATTTGCCGAGCTGATTAAATAATCAATCCCAAGTCTCGGCACATCGATTTCGATCCCACCAAAACTGCTCATCGCATCAATGATTAACGTTTTGCCAAATTCTTGTGCAACTGCAGCAATCATGTCAAGCGGATTTAAAATTCCAGTCGTCGTTTCGCAATGAACCATGATGATATGGGTAATATCTTGATCCAACCGTAAAATATCCTTAACGACCGCCTCTTCCGGATGTTCATTGTAGGCCGTTTCATAAACCGTATAGTTCAGTCCAATACACTGAGCCGTCTTCACCATCCGCTCTCCATAAGCACCATTAGAAATAATCAATAATTTATCGCGCTTCGAAATGGCGGTCATCATTACCGATTCAACAGCAAACGAGCCGCTTCCCTGCATCAGAACAGTCGTATATTCCTCCTCAGAAGCCCCCGCTAATTGGAGCAAATCGGCTCTGATTTTTTGTGTCATCTCTTTATATTCATCATCCCAGGTACATCGGTCGAACAGCATCTCTTCTTTGACCGTACGTGACGTCGTTAAAGGCCCAGGCGTTAACAATTTATAACGAACCATTGTGTCATACACTCCTCGAGGTGACTAGCACCTTTCATTTTTAGCAGACCGTGAATTAGGCGTCAGAGCTAAGTTATTTTTTTGAAAAATTTAAACAAATGGAAGAATCGACCCTGTGTTTCTCCCGTGGAAATTTTTAGGAAATAGGAGAGCCGTCCCCGTGTTTCACGCTGAAAAATAGCGCTTTTTCATCCGAGTTGAAATGACTTCTAAACCGAAATTAATTTCAAAACGCAGGAAGACCCATGATAATAAGTACGTAAAAGTCGATGGCAGGACGCCCTTCGCCACGATGTGCCACCAGCTCGCACCCGTTGCTCTTAAGGCCTCGATAATCCCTTTATCCACTTCCTCAAACGCCTCAGAAAAAGCCTTCACTAAATAAGCAACTGAATGAAATAACATCCCCAAAATAGCGGCTTCACTGCCCAATCCGGCGGCAATGGCAAAAATCAGTACCCATAAAACCGTCGGAACCGCGCGGACAAAGGCCATCACTACGCGAACCGTGCGCACGATCCATTCATTCGCTAAATTGGAGGCTGCCATTAATGAAAGGAAAAAAGCAATCACCGCCCCAATCACCGTGGATAACAGGGCTAAACCAAGCGTAATCCCAAGCTGATAAACCGCTTCTCCCCAGCTAAAATGGTTTAATGCCGGCTGCAGAAACATGACCTTCAAGTTATGTGCTGTTTCCGTCAGTGCTGATTTAATATCAAGTCCGTCATAGTTAAAAAATACAAAGGCCAAAATCGTCAGCATCCCTAGAATCGTCAACGTCCAAGTAACAATTTGGTCCACTTTATTTCCTGACTTGATATGAATCCGTCCACTTTTTGTCCGCTTAATATGTGCTGCTTCCATTATAGAATCACCTTCCGAATCTTTTTTGAAATCAGGTCTACGATAATGACAGCAAGGACAATACACAGCGTGACAAGTGCCACTGCATTATAATTCAACATCTTATAGTACATATCAAAAATATAGCCGATTCCTGTCCCCGTTAAGATGCCAACCAATGTGGCGCTGCGGATGTTCGTTTCAATCATAAACAAAGTCCAACTCAGCATTTGCGGCAGAGCTTGGGGAATCACGGCCTTGCTTACGATTTGAAAATAAGTCGCCCCTGTTGCCGTTAACGCTTCGACAGAACTTTTTCCCGTTTCATCAATCGTCTCAATAAAGGCCCTTGTTAAAAAACCAATCGTGCCAACAAACAAGGCGAGGAAGCCCGTTACTGAATTCTGGCCAAAGGAAATAAGCAAAATTAACGACCACGCTACCACAGGAATATTTCTCGATAATGAAGCCACGAAACGAGCAAACACACTTAATAGGTTATTAATCTTCGTTACTTTTGAACCGAGCAAGCCTAGAAAAAGGGAAATTGCTGCAGCAAAGGTTGTCGCTGCTACAGACATGAGAAAGGTTTCTAATAATTTATCTAAAATCTTAGGCAGCCTTCCCAGCGTCTCTTGCGTAATAAATAGATTCGATACGATCCAGGTCAGGGCTTGAGGGATGGCCGCGAATCCTTCGATAAAATTAAATTGGGTAATGGCTGAAGATAAGTAGGTAAGCATGATGAGGATGAGCAGAACGATGACGGATTGCCATCTGTTTTGACGCATCAATTTTTCATTCACAGTACATTGCTCCTTATGCGATGATTAAATCCTTTGTTTTCGTCCCATAAATTTTGCGAACTTGTTCCTCGGAAAGCTCATAACCTTTTCCCGCAAAAACCACTTCACCTTGATTTAAACCGATAATCCGATCGGAATAGTTTTGTGCCACTTCGACTTGATGTAAATTGACTAAACAAGTAATGCCAAGTTCCGTTGTAATCGAACGTAAATGGTCCATGATGATTTTGGAGGAACTCGGATCAAGCGAAGCAATCGGCTCATCACAAAGAATCAGCTTCGGTTCTTGAATCAGCGCACGGCAAATCCCAACCCGCTGCTGCTGACCGCCACTTAATTGGTCACAGCGTTTATAGGCATGCTCATGAATCCCTAATTTTTCAAGCAGCTCAAAAGCGCGCGCCTTCTCTTCCTCTTTGTATCTGCCAAAAATTCCCTCGAGCGAAGTTTTATAGCCAAAGCGACCATGCAGGACATTCTCAATCACCGTCAAACGGGGAACGAGATTATAATGCTGGAACACCATCCCGATATTTGTCCGCAGCTTCCGCAATCCTCTTTTATTTAAACGGCCAACATCCTGGCCATCAAAAGTAATGCTGCCTTCATTGAACTCCACCATGCGATTGATACAGCGCAATAGCGTAGACTTCCCTGCCCCCGATGGACCAATGATGGAAACAAATTCACCAGGATTGATGGCAAAATTAACATTCTTCAAAATTTTCTTCTCAGGCGTATATGATTTACCAAGCCCTTCAACCTGTAACAAAACCACTTACATCGTCTCCTTTTAGGGACAGGTCCCGTGTTTGTTGGGACAGATCCTTTGTCTCATAATAGTTGGGACAGGGGATGGTTCCCTTGTCCCATATTGTTCGTGCGGTGGGGTGGGAAAGTGAACCCGTCCCCTTGTCCCGTTTATTTAGAAAGTTCGCGGATTGGGTTGTACCATTCGTCGTTGACTGCTTCGATTCTTTCGTCAGCTGATTTACTGAAAAGGGCTGTCTCTTCTGAATCTTCAGGAGCAAAGATTTTTTCGTTATTGGCTACTTCATCAGAGGTTAATAGTGCTTGAATTTTATCAAAATCCACCTGGCCAAGTGTGTCCATGTTGACAACAAATGGTTCATTCAATACCGGTGTTACGCTCATTAAGGTAAACTCTTTGCCAGCAACCGTATTAAATGGTTCCGCTGCACCGTCTTTGACACGATAAACCGCGCCAACTGTATTTTCTTCTCCATCAGCGATTTCTACGTAATCTTCCACACATGTATCACAGAAAGCAGCAATATCCGCATTGCCTGATAGTAAGTTCACGGCAGATCCTTGGTGAGAGTTGCCAAATAATACTTGTGAGAATAAGGCGCCGCCTTCCATTAAGTCCTCTTCTGTTAAATCAGCGTATTTTTTTTGCTCTGAAAAATGGCCGATAATCGTTTGTGACGGAACTTTAAAGCCTGAAGTGGAGCTGTTTGAAACAAATGAGAACTTTGTCTTTTCTAATGTATCTAGTGAAAATTCTCCGTTCTTTTTGAACTTGTCCTGATCGTCAACATTTACCGCTAACCAGCTGTAATATTTTGCATCCTCTAACGTACCGGATTCACCTGTTTTAACAGCAATCGTTTGTACAGCATCATTTCGTTTGTTTGCTTCCACATACCCCTGTGCGCCCATGAAGGCAAGGTCGGCATTGTTATTCACCAATGTTTCAATCGCAATTGCATAGTCTGTTGTTAATTGATGCTCCACTTTCTTACCTGTAGCTTCTTCAATCAAGCGTCCGATTTCATCACGAGATGCTTTCAAATCCTCTCCTGATTCATTTGGATACCAGACCATTTTAATGACATCATCCACTTTACCTGCAGAATTGTTATTGCCGCCGCTGCATGCTGTTAAGAAAATAGATAATAGTAAAAATATTGTCAGCATTATTTTCGTCTTCATTTTTTTATCCCCTTATTAAATATGTTTTGTTGTATTTAAAAATTAGACACGGTTAAGTCTTGTTGTTGATTCATACACATAAGGCCAAAATCAACACCGAATATGAACTAAGTCTAAAATTATAAGAATCTGAACCTAAGTGAAATTGATAACTATTTTTACCCTGCTCACCAATCGGGCGAATACTGCTTATAAACTATAAAATGGATATTAAAATTCCATGAACATCTTCTTCTTTGAGCGCCACTGGATTGTTGTCCATACGGCCTTTTGTGAAGGCATTTCCTGCAATTCTTCTAATCTTTTCTTCGGTTGCGCCATAATCTCTTAATCTGCTTGAAAAACCAGCAGATTCATAGAAAGATTGCATTTTCTTCTGTACTTCTTGGCAATTTTTTACACCAAAGGCTTCTAACAATCGATTACGCTCGATAATTGAAGAGTAATTAATTTCCATTACCTTGGCGAGCGTGATGCTTGCGGCGATGCCATGTACCATTCCAAGCTCCAGCGTGAGTGGGTAGGATATGGAATGACAGGCGGTTGTTTTTGTATTACTGAAGGCCAGACCGGCATACAAACTGCCCAATGCTAATTCTTTTCTTAAAACTGGATTTTGCGGTTCTTGTATTACCTTTTCAAGATTCTCGACAATACGGCTAATGGCTTCCAAGGCGTAAACTCGTGATATTTCATTGGAGTTTTTCGACCAATAGGCTTCAGCAGCATGGCATAACGCGTCCAAGGCCGTTGATGCTGACAGCCCCTGAGGCAATGTGACTGTTAAAACAGGATCAATAATGGCGGTGTGGGCATATAATTTTTTAGAGTCAATGGACAGCTT
>CALGSR010000275.1 GCA_937902115.1 uncultured Bacillus sp.
AGGCAAAAGATTGAACTGTTAGTAAAACACTAACCATCTTCTTAATACTGTAACGGGTGAATCAGTTAAGGAACGCTTGTAATGGAAGTTTCTTTTGAAAGTCCGTAATCACCTCTATTACATAGAATTGATTCAAAGAGATTATGAAGGGAGCTATAGTGTAGCGGCATTGAGTTATTGAACCAAAGAGCGTATTTCAATGAAACGAATCAGCGTCTTTTTTGCATTAAAGGGAAGAAATTGCTTATTTGACATTAGATGGTGTGGCGACGAAAGGATTGAAGAAATAATGAGTGAGTATAAATTTAAAGGTTTTAGTTGGGCAGAATTAGCTGAATGTTGGGGGTTAGAGTTAAAAGAACAACCGTTTACCGTAAGTACAACAGATGGGGAAATGGTTAACCTTGGAAATAACCAAGAAGAGATTGAGAAGGTTTACCGTATTAATGGTACAACTATGAAAGTAACTCTTACGGACGAGGAAGAAGTGCAAGCAGAGAAAATCAAACAATTCATCTGGTCAAATCTAAATGAATACGGTGAATTTATAAACTCACAAATACGAACGGATATTCATAACTATTTAAAAGCACTCATCATTGAGTCAAAAGAAATAGACTATAATACACCTGTTTACGAAGGATTGTTAAAAATCGAAAATGATCATGCGTTGACTACTTGGATTACTTCGAATTTAGAAATGTTGTGGAAAAGTGTAAATGATAAAAAATAGCGTTAGAGATTTTAACCCAGTGAAGTCCATCATTATCATTTACCTAGTATGTTTCGTGTTCAGGGCATTTGAATACATGGTTATCCGTACAGATCAAAGCATCTTTGGTGAGGCATTTATACATAAAATGGTTGGGATCATCGTCCTCATGTTGGCACTACAGTATTTTTCGCTAAAATGGTCAGAAGGAGGTTTTACAAGCAAATCGGCAGTAAAGAATTCGCTCTATGGCTTGTTGCTCGGTGCTACCGTGTTTATCGTTGCCTATGGAATTGAATTTTTTCTGCAATTGTCAAGAGGTAACAATCCTACACTACAAATCTTTGCGACAAGTTATGCGATTGATGGCAATCAAGTTATGGAAGCAGGTCTAATGTTTTTTGCCTTTTCGATTGTTGGGAATCTCATTAATGTGGTTATGGAGGAAGGCATCTTCCGAGGTTTATTCATTAAGCTGGCTGAAACAAGGTATTCATTTATAAATGTAGTCATTCTTTCCTCTGTTCTCTTTGGCATTTGGCATATCGCAGCTCCTGTGCGCAGCCTGCTTGATGGAGATATGAGTGTGCAAGAAATGATGATGTCTGTCCTCATGCTTGTTTTAACCACAGGAATTACCGGGGTGAAATTCTGTTTGCTCGTGAAAATTACTGGTTCACTTTGGATGCCGATGGCCGATCATTTTATCAATAACACGACGATTAATCTTTTGCATGTTGTAACGAGCCCTGGTGTTGATGAATTACAAGTCATCCGCATTTCAATTGCGCAGACCATATCGTTCTTGATTGTTCTTTTCATCTATTGGAAAACTGGAGCGCATAAGAAGCCTACATTTCGAACATAGTTAGAAAAAATAACAAATAGCGAACAGTGCCAGGCACTGTTCGCTAAGTAATATCTCTCATGCTATTAATACTTTTTCAGTCACACTGCTTGGAAGTCTTTCCCCGGAACATTTACCGCCATCATTCTCCCATCGATCAATATCCAAGTATTCTTCGTCCCGTCCGTTCGTTATTCCCCCATCGCTAGGAGGGAGACCAGATCCAGCTGCTAAAATCTTCATAATATCAACCATGACTTTATCTATATCATCCTTTTCTAAAGAATTTCACGTCTATAACTATAGTATGATTATGTAATTTATTTGTTTCAGCTTATGACTATGCCCAGCAAAAAAGGGAATGACTATAGAATTTTATTTTTAATGTACTCCAGATATTAGATTCTTCTGTTAAACCTGTTTAGCCAGAGGTCCCCTTCCTCAAACGCAAAGCGGTAGGTGGGGGAGGTTCATAGAGTATCACAGCAGGTTATATCAATATGACTTTGGCAATTCCTGGAATCATGAAATTATCATAGAAGATACAGTAAGCGAACAGTGCCTAGCACTGTTCGCTTTAAATTTTAAAATCATAATAATAGAATTTACGGGTAAAAATATGATGGGTGTTCATACACCAACTAACTTCGAGGCGGAGGGATTTAATTTTGAATATTCGTGAAGGCATGATCCCAACAGTATTGGGTACCGCAGTTACTGCTACTGGCTACGCATTGAAACAAAAACGCGGTTCCAATAAAATGATTGCAAACACAGTATTCGGTTTTGGTTTAGCCCACATAGTACTAGGAGCAATCGACCTAGTTGAGCATCGTCGTTAGTAACTAGGGGAGCATTTATGGATGCTCTCCTTTTAAAACTTTGTTAGTAATACATTGTCCATATCAAGTAAAAGAAGCAAAGGCTTCTGCCAAATGTGATTATCGAGTATTGAAATTGATAAAATAATATATTTATGCTATAAATTACAATTAAAATGTTTACATATAAAATAAGATTCTCCTGGCCAGGGGAATCTTATTTTTACGGAGGAAGAGCGAACAGTGCCTGGCACTGTTCGCTCAATTAACAACCCAAATTTTTTCTGACGAGTCCCCTCGTAACACTTTTTAACATGCCTATGTATAGTCAAAATTAGGAGGAGAAATTTTAGGTAAGGGGGAGAGGGAAATGGAAGAAGAAAACAAGTATGATTTAAAACTGTTAGAGGCACTTGAGGCATTAGAAAAAAGAATGATTGAGAGTTGGAGGAAGGAAGGGCTGACAGACGACGAGATTGAGGAACTCATTGAACGCTATCTTTAGGAGGTGTTTTTTTATGGGGGGAGACGTGAACACGCGCCTTAAAAACGTAGCGAACAGTGCTGTTCTGTTCGCTTAGACAGAATAGCTTAACTGTTCCAACCATTTACCGACAAATTTGCTGATATGAACTTGTTTTTAATAACAAATAATTAGAAAGACACGACTTCCCCCTTTATGGACGAGAGTGGGTTGGAAAAATATGGGGGGGTAACCTGTCCCCCCTGTCTACTTTCCCCTAGTCCCTTTCTGAAGCAATATCACTTACTAATTTCTCAGCTGCACTTCGATATAGATTGCTCATTTGTACAAGGGAAGAAATGAGCAAAACTTTGTCTAAATAGTTGGAGTCTTTGTTGTTTATATTTGAAATTAGCTCTTTTGTTTCATCAAAATGCATGTGCAAATTACTGCTAAAATGAACTGAATTCAAGTTCATTACTTCAAGGTAGTAACTATAAAAGTTTTTCAGGTTAAAATCCTCATCAAGAATTTTATTGTTAAGTTCCTCAAGCAACTGCTTAATCTCATTTATTTTTAAACTACCCTTAAGCTGATAAATCAAGCAAAGGAGAATAATATGCTCCTTTGTATATTTTTTGTTTTTGATAGGGAGAAGCAGACCAGATTTAGCATAGTTGTTAATCATCGTTTTTGTAATGACTTTTTCATTTACATCACCAGTCGCTAATTTGTTATCAAATAGCTGAATAACCTGGTCCATATATAAGTCAATCTCAGGAATATCATCTAGCTCAATCCGATTTACAATCTTCAACCTTTCAAGTAATTGTTCGACATCCATCATATAAAAACCTCAATTTCTATATTAAATATGAATTCATCTTAACAAGAAATAAGCGAAATTTCAATGATTGCCACATATCATAGTTTGTTATATAATTATATGTAGTTATCAATACTATGTTATGCGGAATGATGGTCTAACTATTGAATTCACTCATGTGCTTTTAATAGTTAGAAAAATCCTTTGAATAAATGATTGGATGGTGGCTATGAAAATTTTATGTTTCGGAGATAGTTTGACTAGAGGCGTTTCTTTCGTAAATGGGCGGTTAAGGATTCTGAAAAACAATTATCCAAATGTTTTACAAGATTTATTTAATAAAACAAATAAAGGGGATGAAGATATACAAGTCATTAATAAAGGGGTATTTAATGATAATTCCAATTTGCTCATTGAAAGGCTGGAACTTGATGTAATTAAAGAAAAACCTGAATTTGTAATTATTGAAATTGGGGGGAATGATTGTGATTTTGCTTGGACGGAGGTTTCCCAAAAACCTAATGAAAATCACGAGGCAAAGGTTCCTCTGGAAAGATATATAAATAACCTTGTATCTATCATAGTAAAAGTAAGAAAAGAGGGAATTACACCTATCCTCTCTACTCTTCCTCCTTTAGACCCAGTTCGCTATTATAATAGCATAACAAGAAACTTTAGTTCGCAAGTAAGTAACTGGATTTGCAAGGCGGGAGGCATTGAGCACTGGCATAGTAAATACAATAGCGCCATCAAAAAAGTAGCTGAAGAGTTGGATGTCATGTTGATTGACGTCCGAAATGCGATACAATCTGCAGGAGACTTAAATCATTTAATAAGTGATGATGGTATTCATTTAACTGAAAGAGGATATGAAGTTTTTGCAACAGAAGTATTCCAAAAAGTTTATTAAATTTCAGGTTGAAATTATTTGAAATTGTAGCGATGGGACTAGGGGACAGGTTCCTTGTCCCACCAAATAATTCCAATAGCGAGCAGTCCTGACACTGCTCACTTATGCTTTTAACTGCATAATATACGCGTATATTTTCAACAGCTAAAGTAATCCGAGATTGAGAGGTTGTAGACGAAGTTTATCAAGAAATGGAAGCACTCTACATGTCTCGAAAAATCAAGACATACTCTGAATAATCGAGAATTTAAACTGACAGTTTATGCAATAATAAATTTACTTGTACTTACTTGTGGAACCATAGGAAATTGTTTAGGTCATTGAAGAATTATTAAAAGAAAAGAATCCCTCGGACATCAACAACGTTAGTTTTTAATCATCGAGCATGGGGAAGGACTACATATTCTGAACTACAAACCTGGCCAAGAGTACAAAGAACATTTAGATTACTTCACTCCTACAAGCACATCGGCGAAGAACAATCGTATCAGCACGCTTGTATTATACTTAAATGATGTGGAAGAGGGAGGCACAACCTTTTTCCCAAAACTCAATTTAACGGTTCGTCCGCAAAAGGGCATGGCCGTTTACTTTGAATATTTTTATAATGATCCAATATTAAACGAGTTAACACTACACGCAGGAACTCCTGTAGTAAAAGGAGAAAAGTGGATAGCTACTCAATGGATGAGAAGACAGAAAGTCATTTAAATCATTAATAAAAATAGATTTCCAATTCGTATTAATTAGGTATTTCAGGACAAAAAAAGGAATATGTAAACCTTGCTTATGCAGGGTTTTTTGTTGTTCAGCAATCGTTCACCATTCATTAAATAAGAAGGCATTCTTCTTGAGTGGTTTAGACTTTAAAAAGGAGAGCATATATAAATGCTCCCCTGGTTACTAACGACGATGTTCAACTAGGTCGATTGCTCCTAGTACTATGTGGGCTAAACCAAAA
>CALGSR010000276.1 GCA_937902115.1 uncultured Bacillus sp.
GTATCTTTAAAACCTGTAGTAATAAACAAATGATAAGTGCTGCTATTAGGAGGAGCATTCAAATCTCCCGTAATAACCACTGGTAAACTTGTTGTTGCAGGTCCTTGAATAATTTCAAGTGCTTGAGCGTTCCGTATGTCCTCATCACTTGGTTCCAAACGTGTATTGATCATCCTAAAAACCTGTCCATCCAGCTTAACATCTATAAAAGACCATCCTCGGAGGATTGTAAAAGATTGTCCTGCTATGGGTGCAGTTAGATTTGTTTGGAAATTGGATTCCTGCTTCCTTATTACGTTCAATTTATGGTCTTTACGGATCAGGATTGCATCCCTTTCCAAAAATTGAATTGAATTCCCATTGCTGTCTGGAAATTCCGCCTCTGCATTTTTATTAAGTGCCGCAACTTCATATTTCAAACCTCGTTCCTCTAACGCTTCTAATAATATCTCGATAAAGTCATAGGTTACGGTTCTGGTTACGGTTTCGGAAATTGGCATAATTAGATTCACTCGCACTGCTTCTTGCAAACTGATAAAAATAGGTTTTTCCGAAGCGATGGCTTTAGCAATTGCCTTGGCACGAACAGGAAAATTCGTCGCAAGAAATTGCCTAAAGAGCTCTGTGACAACTTGAGGAAGTTGCATTGGTTTTAGGGACGGATTAAACAATGGTAAAACATCAAAACCTTGATAAATATTCCATGTTAAGAATGGAACCTTAAGATTATGTTTAAAACTCAATTCCATTTCACTCCAATCAATAATCTAATAGTAATATATGGGGGTTTATAGGGAATGGAAACGGCGGTTTTACTGCTGTAAATTTTATGTAAAAATAAGCTTCAAATTGGAGCCTTTATTTACGCAACCTGAAAATAGGCTACGATTAAATAGCATCGAAATTCCCGAGACTAGCTTGGACATAAAAAAAAACTCCTCAAATAGTGATTTGAAGAGATTATCTCATGTTGATTGATCTATAATCATTCGTTGGATTGGGCTATTTTGACACTAACTAAATTGAAAAATACATTGAACACATTTTAGCGATGCAATCCCCTGCAAAATCTTTGATTTAGTGGGGGTTAGTCGCTCTTTTTAAGTTAGCAGTTGCTACAGCTATAAAAACTTGCGCCTACAATGATGAGTAAAATAAACAATACGACAATCAAGATAAAGCTGTTCTGATTAGTACAGCCATAGATTGGTGCAGCATATCCATATCCACAGTCATACATTGGTGCAGCATATCCATATCCACAGTCATAAGCAGGGGCTGAAAAGCTAGGCATAGGCATTGGCATTGGAGCAACGTTAGGAGCCATATTTGGAGGGACATTTGCCCCAAGAGTTGGTGGTGCGTTAAGGTTTGAATACATAATCTTCCCACACTTCCTTTCGAGTAAGGATTTCTTTATATACTACTCTCGGAGGTGAGTTTTGAGCCCGTCTATTAAAAAATGGGTGAATGTCAGGGAATGTGAAAGGGCAATCATTACAGAACTTCCCGAACGAGAAAGCCTATTGCTTCAGATGTGGGATGATAGTGAGGTCAAATCAGGCGTGTCTTCAAACACGTTAATGATTTGACTTTTTTTTATTTATAGCAAATAAGTTGTTGTTATGGGAATGTGCGTTCTGTTATAATTGAATCATCCTATATGACATGAAAGGAGGTACGAAATGTTTGTCACGCATTCTTTTCAAATCCCTTATGAAAAGCATTTATATGATGAGTTAAGAAACATGCAACGAGAAGCCGCTTCCGTATGGAATGATATTGTTCGAGAAGCAAATTCATATTATTTCACCACTAAAAGATGGCTCAGTAAAAGGGGGATTCAATCTGTTCGAAAACAAACGTATAATCTCCATTCTCAAACCGTCCAAGCCATCGCGGACAAATATGCAGCCAATCGGGAAACCATCCGCCAACTGCGGATAACGGATAAAAAAGCGAAATATCCGTGGAGAAGAAAATATTATTATTGTATTCCATTAAAAAAGGCTTCTATGGAAGTGTCTGAACAGACCATAACTGTCAAAAAGGCGGAATATGAATACCCTTTAGTTGATTTATTGACTAAGAAGAAAAAGAAAAATTGGAACGAAAAATTTCCGAAAAGGAAACATTCTATTTCGATTCCTAATCTCACAATGGAAGATTTAACGAAATGTAACTATGCGGAAATTATTTGGAGAAACGGCGCGTATTGGTTTGCTTATTCGGTAGAAGTTTCCGAAAAAGATCTATCTTCCTACGAATTCAAAGTAGCTGGTGGTGATCTAGGTGAAATTCACGCAGTTTCAGTTGCCACAGAAGACAAATCCCTATTGGTCTCAGGAAGATCAATAAGAAGCATTTCGCAATATCGAGCTAAAACATTGGCAGAATTAAGTAAATTAATGTCTCGCTGCAAAAAGGGTTCGCGACAATGGAGAAAGTACAAGCAGGCTAGAAATCGAATGCGTCAAAAAAGTAAAAACCAACTCGAGGAGCTGGAGCACAAAACAACAAAAGAGGTTATCTCATTTCTAGAAGAAGAAAAAGTCACTCACTTCGTGATTGGCGATGTGTCAGGTATTGAAAAAAACACAAAGAAAGATAAGATTAAGAAACGAAAAAACAATAAAGTAAGAAGACAACAATTATCACTTTGGAACCAAGGGAAAATGAAAGAAAAATTAATCTATAAAGCGAAGTTAAAGGGAATTGAAGTAGAAGAAACAGAAGAAAGTTATACCTCTCAAGACTGCCCATTTTGTGGTGGGAGACACCAAACTAATGGGCGAAACTTCATATGTTCTGTTCACAAAACAGAAGTTCATCGTGATGTAAATGGGGCACAAAACATTGCTAGGAAGTTATATCCAATGAAAGTAAAACCAATGGAATCAGTTGTCTATAAACAACCTGTTTGGTATAAAATTCATTTGTCGGATGAAAGAAGACAAGAAACCAAACATCCGAAGGATAAGTCTAAAAAGGTAAAAAGTATCGCCGAAAGGACGGCGTAGTAGGCACAGACCTTGCCCTCTTGAAGGACTGTTTTTCTCTCAAGAGTTGTTCGCCCAAGTCTCGCCTCTGCTACTTTCTTTGAAAGTATGTAAGTGGGATGTTTGCGAAAAAGAACCCCACTGCTTCAGCTGTGGGAGTGGTCAGATGGAATAATATAGATAGTGAGCGTATGAAAGAGATGTTTTGTTATGGTGCACGACGGGACGCTGTAGTTTGTAGGCTCTTTCCCTTCTATACCCGTTTGCCATTCTGAATAAATACTTAAAGGAAGGCCTTGTTACCAATTTCGTGAGATAAGCTGATTGCTGACTGCCCGACTTTCTTTTTGTATTAAGATATTGAATGATTTCTTCTGTTGCTCTTATGTTAAACCCATGGCCAAACAATTTTCCGTTATCAAGGAGAACCGCATTCACACCTCTGAACTGTGGTGTTCTTCGATCAAAGTCAGGATTATTAACGTACAAAACATCCCCTGGTAAAAAATGGTTCCCGTAGAAGGTGATGATCCCAAGGTCAGTATCCGTATGCCAGCTATAAAGATACAAATTTTGAAACAATGAATTAAATAAATAGTGGCCAATACTATGCAATATGGCATGGTAATAGATGATTGGAATCGCTGTTGCGCATTCAAAGGCATAGTGTGAACTGTTCCGGTAAATATCCGAAATCGCATCAGCTGGCTGGACATCTGGTCTTAAAAGGAACCCGCCTGCCCTTGTTAATTGCCAGTACCTCGGATTGCAGCGGGCATATGAGAAATCTGCAAATTCTACTTGACTTTTATTCATTTCGTTCGCGCTGTTGATAATGTTCGTACGCACTTTAAGTTCAAACAATAATTCTTCTGCGAAATGATAAGAATAATCAACGGGAGCATGATGCATCTGTCGAAGAATTGTTTTTTCAATATTGCCAAGCTGCCAATTATTATCTTGTTGCAACGGGACCCCTGATATTTGGATCATACAATCCCCCATTCCTATTACGTTTTTCATCTGCATTCCTATCTATCGTATTCTTATTATTGTGAAACATGTTAATTATGAGCTCTGTTATACTCGGTTGTTGATTTCCGTTTTCAAACATCATGGAGCTCCTCCGTCTAAAGTTGTAGTTTAAATTAAAGCTAACGGTTGTTATGATAAGTGATTCTTTAAGATATAATTAATGGGATATTATGGGAGAGCGAGGTAAT
>CALGSR010000277.1 GCA_937902115.1 uncultured Bacillus sp.
GCGCATAAAATTGGAGATTACCATTGCTAATGAGAGCAGTGGTTTTTTTATATTTGCAGTGAATATTTATCCTTGTGTAAAAAATGCCCGTCGATTGGTTGCAAAAGGGAACTGCAAACATAAAGTTGCAGCTCCCTTTATTATTTACGTTTCAAGTCCGTGTTTTCTTACAACTACATCCTCGCGAAGCATCGTCCACATCGATTCATCTTCCATTCCCAGTCTCCAAAGTGCTAAGCCTCTGATCCCTAAGCGGTTCGCAAGCTGTGCTTTAGCCAGGATACTTGCCCGGTTTTCAAACCAAACTTCATGCTTCACACCTTGTGCGTTTGTATAGGCAAACATTGGCGTCTGGGTTTCTTGATCAAAGGTAATTTCCTGATTATATTGCTTTGCTAAAGCGACGGCACGATCATAGGTTACATAGGCGGCACGGCCGGTATCAAGGTTAAAGTCAAAACCAAATACTGAAACAGCTGCTACAATTTTTTCTTTTGGCATAACCGTCATCGCATAGCGTAAAACCTTTTCCATCCGTCCAATCGATACCACCGGACCCGGGCCGCTTCCTGGCCATCCATGCTCATTATAAAGCATAATGACGAATTGATCAGTAGGTTGATGGAGGTTTGGATAATCAAATGGTTTGGCAAACAGACTCGGGTCTGTCGGTCCGGTCTTTGAAGGAACAGCTGTAGAGAAGAAATAACCTCTTTCATCAAAAACGCGTCCAATCTCACGATAGAGCTGAGTCAGCCGCTCGCGATCCCCCTCCAATACATCTTCAATATCAATATCAACACCGTCTAAATTATACCGTTCAACCAATCTTACTAAATTAAGGGCAAAGGCATTCATATTTTGCGGAGAGGAAACAAGCTGATGGATTACTTGTTTGGCAAAATCAACGCCTTCATCGTATAGAAGGTTATGAACAGTGGCTAGCATTTTTACATTGTGCCTATGGCCGATTCTCACCACCTCTTGTAGTTCTGCATCGGTAAATTCACCAAACTTATCAATCGTTGTTGGGTTATTCCCGCTGATCCTAAATAAGAAGAGACCATTTTGCGATATTTGCCCGGTATTTGTCGTAAATGATTGGTAGGAGCTCGGCAATGTTGGTCCTTCTTCTAATGTGTAATAGCCGAGGATTTCAATAATAGGCTTTGCACCGTCATGGGCTCTTAGTGTTGTCACTGTCTTTGATACCCAGCCGGGATTTCCGTTAAAGAGGGCAACTCTGTACCAGTCCCCTTGAACACCGAGCAGCGGTAATCGTGCTCCTTGATCCATTTGCGCAATGGCGGGAAAGGTCTCTCCCGGTCTTTGGCGGATATTTGCTGAATCGACATTGACGATGACCTCAGAGTAAACTGGAATTCGTAAGGTTTGACCAACTGTTAAATTCGCACTCTCCAAATTATTTAATGTCATAATACTTTCAACCGTTGTATTGTAGCGAAAGGCTATAGAGTACAGGGAATCCCCTGCTTTTACTATATATTCCGTTTGTCTTTCATTTTCATCGGAGATTTTGAGCCTTTGGCCGATATAAATCGTATAGGATGGCAAGTTATTTATCGTTCTAATCTCCTCAATGGTCGTTTCGAAGCGCTGAGAAAGTAAGGATAGGGTATCCCCAGGCCGGACATAATAATAATGGGCATTTCTTTCCTTAGGAACGACGACTTGCTGGCCAATATAAATTCTGCCATCCCGTAATTGATTTAAGCTGACTAATTGTTCAATAGGGATGCCAAATTGCATGGCTATTTTATGCAGACTATCTCCCTGTTGTACTTGATAAATAGTTCTCTCGGCATCTGAGGGAACCATCAGCTGTTGTCCGATGTAAATGATATTGGATGCTAAACGATTTTCACTTTTAATATTTTCAATGGAAGTATTAAACTTAGCAGCAATGGTCTGCAAAGAGTCCCCTTGCTGCACGACATACTTTATCTGCTGAATATACACTTAAGCTTCAACTCCCTCCACTAGACGTCTTTATCACTATATGCATGGATATGAGGATTTTGCCAAAAAGCTGTTTTTACAACGATTATCCGCTTTCCGAAATTGGACTTATACATAAATGACATTTTCATATTATGTTGGAAATGATCAATCATGATATAATTTAAAAAAAAGAGTAACTTTATTGTATTTAGGAAGGGTATTGACGTACATGAATCAGAATCATTACGATGAATATTTCATGATGGAGGCAGTAAAAGAGGCACGCAAGGCATTGGAGTTCGAGGAAGTTCCGATTGGGGCTGTGCTTGTCTTTGACGGTGAAATCATCGCTAGGGCTCATAATTTACGGGAAACAACGCAAAATGCCATTTCACATGCAGAATTGCTGGCAATTGATGAGGCCTGCCGCAAGACGGGTTCATGGCGTCTGGAGGGAGCAACGCTGTATGTAACGCTGGAACCATGTGCCATGTGTTCCGGGGCTATTATCTTATCGCGGATTGAACGGGTAGTCTATGGAGCAACGGATCCGAAAGGCGGCTGTGCAGGGACTTTTATGAATCTGCTCGAAGATGAGCGGTTTAATCATCAAAGCGAAGTGGTCCCCGGTGTCTTGCAAGCGGAATGCGGGGAACTATTGTCGGACTTTTTCCGTAAGGTACGCGAAAGGAAAAAGGAAGAGAAGCGGAAGAGGCGGGAATTGGCTGCGAAAGAAAATACACAATTTGACATAGGATAAGCATTGCTTTTTAACATCAATATTAGTATACTTAATTATGCGTCGTAAAGACGCCCAACATAATGGTATCAATTTTGTCGTGCTAGGCGGGGAGGTAGCGGTGCCCTGTACTCGCAATCCGCTCTAGCGAGGCTGAATCCCTTCCCGAGGTTGAGCTCCTGTAGGGTCTGCCTTAAGTAAGTGGTGTTGACGCCTGGGTCCTGCGCAATGGGAACCCATGAACCATGTCAGGTCCGGAAGGAAGCAGCATTAAGTGGGGACTCCCATGTGCCGCAGGAGTGCCTGGGCCGAGCTAACTGCTTAAGTAACGCTTATGGGACTCAGTCGACGGAAGGTGCACGGCAGTTTAAATTACCTATAATGTAAACCCATCTATTGCGGATGGGTTTTTTACTTAATTGAAAAGAGTAAAACTGCAAGGCGCTTCCTCTTTTCTAATAAAATACATAAATTTCTTTTAGGTTTTTGGAACAAAGGAATTATTTACGATATAATGGTTGCAGATGATAGGTGGAAGGGGGCGTAAAGTTGAGTTATCAAGCATTATATCGTGTGTGGCGTCCGCAAAGCTTTCAGGATGTTGTCGGGCAGGAACACGTAACGAAAACACTTCAGAACGCCCTGCTTCAGGACAAAATATCACATGCATATCTTTTTTCAGGACCACGCGGAACAGGTAAAACGAGTGCTGCAAAAATTTTAGCGAAAGCGGTTAACTGTGAGCGGGCACCTGCTGAAGAGCCATGTAATGAATGTTCATCGTGCCTGGGGATTACAGACGGATCTATTTCAGATGTCATCGAGATTGATGCGGCCTCCAATAACGGGGTCGATGAGATTCGGGACATCCGCGATAAAGTGAAATATGCACCAAGTTCAGTCAAATATAAGGTTTATATTATAGACGAGGTGCATATGTTGTCCATTGGAGCCTTTAATGCTCTTTTAAAAACACTAGAAGAACCACCAAGACATGTTATTTTTATTTTAGCAACGACAGAGCCGCATAAAATTCCCCTTACGATTCTATCAAGATGCCAGCGCTTTGATTTCAAACGAATTACAGCCCGGGATATTACGGGAAGAATGAAGCATATCGTAGAGGAAACAGGGGTTACATGCGAAAAAGAGGCATTGAACATTGTTGCCAGAGCAGCTGAAGGGGGAATGCGTGATGCGCTAAGCCTTCTTGACCAAGCTATTTCCTTCAGTGAAGACAATGTAACAGTCGAGGATGCCTTAACAGTAACAGGAGCAGTTTCGCAGATGTTTTTGCTGCAGCTTGCCAAAGCAGTACGCGAGCGAGATGTCGTGAGTGGCCTTGAATCATTGGAGGAACTTCTTTTTCAAGGCAAGGATCCAGTCCGGTTTATTGAGGATATGATCCTCTTTTACCGTGATATGCTGTTGTATAAGGCAGCACCGAATTTAGAAGAGTCTCTGGAACGGGTAACGCCGGATGGTGAGTTCCAGGCACTGGCCGGGGAGACAAATTCCGGGGATATTTACCATCTAATTCATTTACTAAGTAAAACACAGCAGGAAATGCGTTTTACAAATCACCCTAAGACTTTTCTTGAAGTAGCAATTGTCAAGCTGTGCCAGCAGGAAAGTGCTCCCGCAGCCATGTCTTCTCCCGATATCAGCCAGCTTCAGCAGCGAATCAGCCAGTTGGAAAATGAAATCCACGAGCTGAAGCAGCATGGAGTGGTAAGGGGTGGGGAATCCCAGCCACAAGTTCAAAAGAAGACAAGCCGTGTATCCAGAAAAGGGTTTACGGCACCGGTTGGTAAAATTAATGAAATCCTGAAGACTGCAACCAAACAGGAGCTAAACGCCATTAAAGGACGCTGGGCCGATATACTGGAAAAAATGACTGTTTCACAAGCTGCATTGCTAAAGGACGCAGAACCTGTTGCAGCCTCGGAGCAAGCCTTTGTCATCAAATTTAAATATGAAATTCACTGTCAAATGGCAATGGATAAAGTGGATGAAGTCTCGATGGTGATCGGAAGTATTCTTGGAAAAAGACTACAGGTCGTCGGTGTTCCTGAAGAACAGTGGCTGAAAATCAGGGAATCCTTCTTAAGCAGCAGTCACCGAGGTGACCGGGATGGTCGTGGAAATGGCGAATCCGATGAAGCGATATCGGCTAAAGAGGAACCAATCATAGCAGAGGCGAAAAAGTTATTTGGCGAAGAATTAATTGAAATCAAAGATTAACTTTATGTCAGCGAAATTTGTCTTGGCAAGTTTGATTACGACAATATACAAACTCATTATAAAATAATATAGTATAATTTATGAACAGCAATTGAAGGAGATGAAATGTATGCGTGGTGGAATGGGAAATATGCAAAAAATGATGAAGCAAATGCAAAAAATGCAAAAGGATATGGCTAAGGCTCAAGAGGAGTTAGGCGAACAAAGAATTGAAGGAACAGCCGGCGGCGGTATGGTGACTGTTATCGTAACAGGGCATAAGGAAGTTATTGATGTGCAAATTAAAGAAGAAGTGGTGGATCCCGAAGATGTAGAAATGCTTCAGGATTTAGTGCTTGCCGCAACAAATGATGCTTTGAAAAAAGCAGAGGAACTTACAAATTCAACAATGGGACAATTCACAAAGGGAATGAATCTTCCGGGGATGTTCTAATTCTAGGAGGCTTAAGTCAATGCATTACCCTGAACCAATATCAAAGCTGATTGATAGCTTCATGAAATTGCCAGGTATCGGCCCGAAAACGGCTGTGCGTCTGGCCTTTTTTGTCTTGAACATGAAGGAAGATACCGTTCTTGATTTTGCAAAGGCACTAGTAAATGCAAAACGAAACTTAACATATTGTTCGGTATGCGGTCATATTACAGACCAGGACCCATGCTATATATGTGAGGATACAAGAAGGGATCATACATTGATATGCATTGTTCAAGATCCGAAGGATGTCATCGCAATGGAAAAAATGAAGGAATTTAATGGGCTATATCATGTGCTGCACGGATCTATTTCTCCAATGGATGGGATTGGGCCGGAGGATATTAATATCCCAACCCTGTTAAAAAGACTGCAGGATGAAACAGTACAAGAGGTTATTTTGGCAACAAACCCAAATATCGAAGGGGAAGCAACCGCCATGTACATCTCCCGATTAATCAAACCTTCCGGGATTAAGACAACAAGAATTGCACACGGTTTGCCAGTAGGCGGGGATTTAGAATATGCCGATGAGGTAACACTATCAAAAGCATTAGAAGGCAGAAGAGAAGTCTAACTTCATTCAGCAAAAGTTCCCCACTTCTATAATGGGGAGTGAATGCAAAGGGATTTTTAGTCAATGGGGTTCAAACCCTGACTGAATGAAGTTAGGCCTCCGGCGAGCCTTTAGATTTTCAAAGGAAATTTTTCGAGCGAGCTCGTGAGTATGGGCGGCAAATTCTCCAAGGCGAATTTGATTGTGAAGGGGCTTTAAGAAATGTTTTTTCGAAGCAAGGGAAAGCTGCGGAAGGAATATGATGAAAAGTTAATCAAACAAATCCATCTATCAAAAAAGGAATGGGATCATCAAAACCATTTATTAGACAATAGTTTTGATCCCTTTGGCGAGGTAAAATTACAGGCCAAAATCTCAGGTGCTAAATATGTTTTATTATTAAAAGAGGCAAGAAAGAGAAAGATCTCTGCTATGAAATAAGACACTTCGGCGCTTTTCCGGTTCTTCCTCTGGTCTATTTTGTACGAGCTGTTCATAAAATAGTCGTAGGATAAAATAAGCTGGAGGGAAGGATCTTTTTGGAGCCAATCGTGGTGATATCAGTATTAGGTGCTGTTATTTTATTACTTTTTGTGATTGGACTGCCGATTAAACCAATCCAATCTCTCGGTCAAGGGATTATTAAACTGTTAATCGGGGCTCTTTTTTTATTTTTCCTCAATTTGCTTGGAAACCAGTTTGGTATTCATATTCCAATTAACTTTGTAACTTCAGCAGTATCTGGTTTTCTTGGGATTCCGGGTTTGTTTGCTCTCGTTGCAATTGAAATGTGGATTATATGAGATGAGGATAACTGACTCAGTTCTTAACCGAGTCAGTCTTTTTTTGAAAAAATTATAAAAAATATATTGACGTAATTTATCAATGTTGGTATTATTATCGAGGTCGTCACCAGCCGAAACATTTAATTAAATTTAATAAAAAAGTTGTTGACACTGAATATTGAAAATGTTATATTATAAAAGTCGCTTACGAGCGGCAATGAATTGCTCTTTGAAAACTGAACAACAAAACGTCAACGTAAGTTTTATTATTAATG
>CALGSR010000278.1 GCA_937902115.1 uncultured Bacillus sp.
GACCGAAGAAGCTTTCAAAATGAAAAGTATATCCACCCCGGTATGGAGTCCGGATAGCAAATATATTGCTTATGGATATTTCATTGTTCTAACGTTGGTATTCATTATCGTAAGAGAAAGAATTAGTTATCTTTACGAACATCCCCCGATTCCAGATATTTATTGGGAGAAAAATTCAAATTGGTCTGATATAGGGTTGTTACTATATTTAGTACCGACAGCAGCCATCTTTCTAATTCTATGCTGTTCCTGGTTTAAAAAAGAGAAAGACTTCAAAGGAAAAGTCCTTATGTCTCTTTTTCTTGTAGTTGGATTGGGTTTTCTTTTGGTGTATGCTTTTATCTTTAGCATGACATTGGGCTATAGTCCGTAAAAATTTCATCAATCTGCGCGGAAACTTAAAAGCTGGACTGTTTATAAAAAGATGTACCCTTTTACCCCTTTGGAATACTTTGTCCAAAGGGGCTCTTTATGGAAAAAATAAAATAATATTTATTCCGCAATTGGGCCATTTTCTTGTATAGAAAAAGGAAATAATAGAAAATAAAATACAAGCTCTAAATTATGCCATGTTAGTTAAGATTCTAAGATAAGGCACTCTCACCAAAAATATCGAATATTTTTGAAGGGTGCAGATTTGTAAGGTTTGATGAAGATAATAAATTCACTGAATGTAACTTGATATAGGAGTGGGATAGATGAAACGTATATCGATTTTAATTGCTGAGGATGAGGAGGAAATAGCTGATCTGATTGCTATCCATGTAGAAAAAGAAGGGTACCATGTTATTAAAGTATCGGATGGGCAAGAGGCTGTTAATGTTGTAGAGACTCAACCGATTGATTTGCTGATTTTAGATATTATGATGCCGAAAATGGATGGGTATGAAGTTACACGTCGTATTCGCGACAAACATAATATGCCCATTATTTTTTTGAGCGCTAAAACGTCTGACTTTGATAAAGTGCAGGGACTAGTAATTGGAGCAGATGATTATATGACTAAACCATTTACCCCTATTGAATTGGTTGCACGTGTTAATGCTCAATTGCGTCGCTTTATGAAGTTGAATCACCCCAAAGTAGATAATAAAGCAATCTTGGAATATGGTGGAATAGTGATTTCCTCTGATCAACGTACAGTTTTTCTTTATGGTGAAAACATTGATCTAACACCGAAAGAGTTTGATATTTTGTATTTATTAGCCAGTCATCCAAAGAAAGTTTATAGTGTAGAAAATATTTTTCAGCAGGTTTGGGGAGATACATACTTTGAAGGTAATAATACGGTAATGGTGCATATTCGTACCTTACGGAAAAAACTTGGAGAAGATAAAAGAAAAAACAAGTTGATCAAAACCGTTTGGGGAGTTGGGTATACATTCAATGGGTAAAATACTACGAGGCTTTCGTTCAAAAATGATCATATTATTAGGTTTAAGCATGTTGTTGTCTAGCATTGTTACCTATCTAATCTTTCATGGACTCCGATGGTATTATTACACAAAAGTAAAGCGTGGAGACACACTCGCTTATGTTCGCGAAATCATGGGAAATATTGGAGATCTTAACTTCTTTTTACTATTATTTATCTTGCTTTCGATATTATTTTTCTTTTTTCTTACAAAACCCTATTCTGCCTATTTAAATGAGATTTCAAAAGGAATTCATTATCTCGCTCAGGGTGACTTAAAGCATCGAGTTCAAATACTGTCAAATGATGAATTTAGTGATATTGCAAGAAGCATCAATTTGGCAAGTGAAAAATTGGAAGAAGCGATTCAACGAGGAGATTTTTCGGAAAGTAGTAAGGATCAATTGGTTGTAAATTTGGCTCATGATCTGCGTACCCCGCTTACATCTGTTTTGGGATATTTGGATTTAATCATGAGGGATGATAACTTGACTAAGGAACAAGTCCGACATTATTTAACGATAGTCTTCACTAAATCCCAACGTTTAGAAAGACTCATTGATGAATTATTCGAGATAACTAGGATGAATTATGGCATGTTACCAATTGAGAAGAAACCAATCGATTTAAGTGATCTACTTATTCAATTGACAGAAGAGTTGTATCCTGTCTTTGAGAAAAACGATTTAATTGCAAGAATAAATACTACTTCACCTTTATCTATAATGGGTGATGGAGAGCTATTGGCACGTGTGTTTGAAAATCTTCTGATGAATGCAAATCGCTATGGGTATGATGGGAAGTATGTAGATATCAACGGTTTTATTGATCCAGAGGAAGTAGTGATTCAAGTGATCAATTATGGAGATGTCATTCCTCCAGATGAACTGCCTCATATTTTTGATATCCTTTATACTGGTGACAAAGCACGAACTCATCAAGAAAATAGTACAGGTCTCGGTTTATTCATTGCGAAAAATATCGTAGAGCAACACAATGGGACAATAACTGCCGAAAGTGATTTAATTCGCACTATATTTGAAGTCCGATTATCAATGATGGATTCCTAAGAAATTTAATAATAAATTCTAAGAAAATTTAAGGAAAATTTAATATTTACCCCACTTTTTATTTTAAAAGTTTTTCCTATCCTATAAACAAGTTACTTCAAGGAGGAAATTGAAAAATGAAGAAGTGGGGATTTTTATTATTATTATTATTATTATTATGCTTGTGTTTAACTTTCATAAATATTGAACCATTTTTTGAACCAAAAAATGAAATACAAAGTTTTGAACAATATGAAAATGGTAAAGTAGTGGATAGAAGAACTTCGGAAAATCTCGAAAAGAAGAAGATTAAAGAAGAACAAATTTATCAAGGAAATCTGCTTTTGGTAAACAGTGAATATCCAGTTCACCCAAAAAGTATAAAATCGGATGTTATCAATCTATCTAAACACAATGAATTGACAGAGGGATACGGATTGTTAGATAGCGACATATATTTGTCAGAAGATATAGCACGTAGATTTTCGGAGATGATTACTGCTGCAGAAAAAGAAGGAGTTCGTAATTTCACCATTACTAGTGGCTTTCGAAACTTTGATGAGCAAAGTGTACTTTATCAAGAAATGGGTTCTGACTATGCGTTGCCAGCAGGTTATAGTGAACATAATTTAGGCTTAGCGCTTGATGTAGGATCAAGCATAACGAAAATGGAGCGAGCGCTTGAAGGAAAATGGATAGAAGAAAACGCTTGGAAACACGGGTTCATTTTACGTTATCCAAAGGACAAAACGGCAATCACAGGCATCCAGTATGAACCTTGGCATATTCGCTATGTTGGCTTGCCGCACAGTGTGATTATGAAAGAAAAGGATTTCGCTTTAGAAGAATATTTAGATTTCCTAAAAGAACAAAAGTCCATTTCAACTACTATACATGGTAAAAAATATGAGGTCTCTTATTACCCTGTAACCAAAGATACGACCATTCATGTGCCTTCCAATCTTCATTGGGAGATATCAGGCAACAATATAGATGGCGTAATTGTGACAGTGGTATCCTTACCAACAAAAACTAATCTCAAGGAGGTAAGGATGCGGAATGAATAAAACGAAATTATTGAAAAAAATTATTGTACTGACACTATTTATCTTCTATATGTACGCATTACTAAGAATCATTCTATTTAAATTTGACTCGATTGATATGGCCTTTCTTTTGTATCAATTTCAGGAGAATCTTGGAAACCCTATTAGATTCATAAATAGATTGCTAACAGGTAACCTTATACCGTTTAAATCAATATTTGAAAATATTCAAAGTCTATCGAGTCATGATGTAATTAATTTGGTTGGGAATATCGCGGTGTTCATACCATTTGGAACGTTCCTTGTATTTTTACCTAAAAATAAAGGGATGTCATTCATAGGCGTATTAGCTCTATCTTTGAGTTTAAGTTTATGCTTGGAATGCTTACAGGCCTTTTTTTTTATCGGAAGCTTTGATGTGGATGACCTAATACTAAACACCTCTGGAGGAGTGCTTGGGTATGGTGCTATAAAGCTTTATGACAAGTTTAAATTAATTTCATTGAGTGTTATCATTGCTTTGATTATGGGCGGCTCATTATTACTTTTAATTGATTCTAAAGGTCAAGTAGTTTCAATTGAAACTGTAAACCAAATAAAAGAGGCAAAGGAATTCGATGAAATGTTGCGGAAGGAAGACTTTTTAAAAAAAGTCAAGGAAAGTTTGAAAGTTAATGGTTTTGAAACAGTGGCCATGATGACCTCATCCCCTTCTGCTAAAAGATTAACCATAGATATTTACCTGCAGAATGAACCGAATAACAAAATTAAAAAGGAGATTGAATCCATTGTTAAAACTGTAGGAAAAGAAAGTAATATTGATTTCGACTCATTAACTATTAAAGTAAAAAAGCATGAAGAACCTAAAAGCAATCAGTATCTGTTCAGCCCGTGAAAAGTAATGGGGAACATTGGCAATTACAATCAAGGTAGAAGGCTGAACGTTATTTCGCAAACGGGCGCCTTTATTTAACAATGGGGAATCCTCATATTAGTCATGAATATGAGGATTCCTCTTTAATTTGCGAGGAGTTAAGAGTTGAAGGCTTGATTGTACAAGGATCTTTTAAATTCCTTTTGTAAGAGCATCTTTTATTATGGTTTCCAAGTAGTTGTAATTTCGCTCTTTTTCCAGAAATTCGTCTTCAAAAACCGATGCTACTAACGCCTTCCTCATGAAAGAGGTATGTTCTACAAATAGAGAGGTTTTAAGAGGAAATGCTTGGTGTTTACAGAACTCACTTAAGAATGTAATAGTTGTTCTCGTATTTCCTTCTCTAAATGCATGGGCCCTCCAAATTTCGGACATAAATCGTGCCAAATGATGGGTCTTTTCATTAACAGTAAGTGTATTCCATGCAGCTGTGTTCATTTTTGATAAAATCCAGCTAAGGTGGGGTTCAATCGATTCATGGTCCATAAATTCTAATGGATATCCATTTAATGCTGTTTCATTTTTAAAGATATTGATCGTTCGGAACTCCCCAGCCCAAGGATAAATATCTCCAAAAATATAGCAGTGGAATTGTTTGTAATGTTCTATATCATAAAGTCCATCGGTTAAGATACCACTTGCAATATCCTTTAACCTTACAGTCGTAATTTCCTTCTCGACAAATTCTAATTGGTCATAATCCTTTATATTTAATTTGTTGATTAGAACATTCGTGCCTTTATATACATAAGGATCTTTCATGCGCTATTCATCCTGTCTATAGGATTGTTTTAACTTTTCTATGATTTCGTCTGTTGAAATCTCACCCTGTACTTCTTTCTCGATCAAATTGGATAATAATGGACTTGGTTTATAGACTCCATCTATTTGATTTAAATCCAGGGCATATTCCCAGGATTTCCTTTTTTCTTCTTGCTGCTCTAATTTTCTAAGCCGGCTATATAATTCTTCGAAGTATTGATAATCTATAAGCACTTCTCCAACTACACCATTCTCTGTAATAAATTGAGGTGCCTGCTTTGCTTTTTTTCTTAAAGAACCAAAATTTTTCGCAGCAATCGAAGCTGGAGTTAACTGTTCAGCAGTAAACGTTGGTTTATCCTTTAGAGGCTCATTCACTTTCGTTTCCTCCCTTTAGAATAGTTACAGATATATTTATATTATACACGATATATTACGTAACATATCACGTATTTGGAAATTTTTGATTAAAAGGGAAATATTGATTAGTATTCCGTAATCGGGCGCTTTTGCTAAATAGGTAAAAGCGTTTTTTTTTGTGATTCAAGGCTTTCCTTAGTTTGATAATTTATTATTGTCCACGATTCTTGAATATCTTAGTATAAACAAGACTTTCCGTGAACATAATAGAATCTAGAATAATGGATTGAAACAGTAGGAGAGTGAAAGAATCATGTTATTATCCGAGGCATGGAAAAAGTACCAGCAAGATAAAAAGATTGAGGGCTATTCCCCACTTACATTAAAAACATATTGTTTTCAATATAATCTCTTGCTCCGATTTTTCGGGAATATTGACATGAGAGAAATCACTACCGAGAAATTAAAAGAGTACCTTATTCAGGAGGGCGAGCATTTAAAGGCATCTAGTTTGGGGCACAGGGTGCGTTGCATTAAATCAATTTTTAAATGGACACATGAGGAAGGTTATATTCCGAAGAATCCGGCTGCAAAATTAAAGGAGCCAAAATTGGGTAAAAGAATTCCAAAGTTTCTTTCCGATCTGGAGATTGAGCATCTCAGAGAAGCCTGTCATACAACGATGGAGAAAGCACTATTTGAATTCTTTTATTCAACCGGGTGCCGAATCGGCGAAGTGGTTAAATTGAATCGCGACGATATTGACTTTCGCTCAAATTCAGTCATTGTCCATGGAAAAGGGGATAAGGAAAGAGAAGTATACTTTAATACTCGCTGCGCCATTTGGTTGAAAAGGTATTTGGATCAACGAGATGATGAAGGGTCTTGTTTGTTTGTGACAGACAGAAGACCAAAAAGGCGTATGAGTATTGATAATTTGAGATATATTATCAAACGAATTTCTAATCGTGCCGGCATAAAAAAGAGCATACATCCACACCAATTGCGACACAGTTATGCAACGCATATGATGAATAACGGTGCACCGCTTGAGGTAATTCAGAGTCTGCCTGGTCATAAGAAGAGTGAGACGACCAAAATATATGCGCAGCTAAGTGGAAAGCTGAGGCAAGATTTTTATAGTAAATATTTTTGAGAAGATTGAAAACGTGACGACCCTATTTCTGTCTGTTCTACCGGGTCTTTGGAAAGGGGATTGCTAGTAACCAAACTATAAAAAAGGGCAAACACATGATAATATTAAATTAAAGTAAGTTGGAGGTGTTCTAAATGAAATGGGAAGAAGTATGCCAAGCGTTTCCTGACCAATGGGTGTTGATTGAGGCAATCCAAGCCAATACGAATGATGAAAGTCAACGTATTTTAGAAGAAGTTGCACCTTTGAAAAAGTTTTCTAATTCTCCAGAAGCAATGAAAGTCTATCAAGAACTACATCGTGAAAATCCTTCCCGTGAGCTATATGTACTTCACACCAGCCGAAAAGATCCTAATATCATTGAGAAAAAATGGGTGGGTGTGAGACGATAGTGAAAAAGTTGTTTATAGATGAGGGACTATTACTAACAGATATGGAATTAACCTATAAAGGGAAATCATTATTGTTAAAACGAGTTCTAGTGGATACCGGCTCTGGAAGCACGATTATTAAAATGGATTTGGCAGAAACAATCGGTATTGTTGCTGAAGAAAATGATATGATTTATCGTATTAGTGGTGTAGGAGGATCTGAGTTTGTTTTTTCAAAAACAATTGATTCCATAAAAATTGGAGAGAAAGAAGCAGGTCATTTTACTGTGGAAATTGGTGCGATGGACTACGGATTTGAATTAGACGGAATTATTGGATTGGATTTACTGCAACAAATGAAATCAATTATTAATTTAGACAAGCTTATAATAGAGTTTGACTGTTAGGGGCAAGTATGGCGGAATTTCCATAGTTGCTTTTTATTTTATATAAAGGTCCTTATTCCAGAAAAGGGCGCGTTTCTTTAAGAAATGCGTCTGTTTTCATTTAAGGGCCAGATTGTTTAGTAATGCTTATTAGGTTAAATAGATATTGTGAATAAATATACTTAAGCTAACGGGGCAGAATAATTCAATATTGAAGTAATTTGGATTTATATGAATATACTTAGGGGCAATTAATCTTGACTACAAAAAAGAAACGTTTTTTTAAAAATTTTGATTCAATAACCGCAACTTTTAGTTATCCCCTTCGTCTAAGTATTGAA
>CALGSR010000279.1 GCA_937902115.1 uncultured Bacillus sp.
CTGCAATCCAGCTCGATCAGCAGGCGGGTTTCTTTCAACTCTTTCAATCATAACACCTTCCTTGACATCCTTTGGCAAAATTAATGTCTCCTGTTGATGATAGGAAGAGATTTCATTTAGATTACGCAGCTGAATTCCCATCGCTGGACGTTTTACTTCACCATACTGTTCTAGATCCTCAATAACAGGGATGGCCGTAACGATTGGGATCGATAATCCGATTCCCTCTACCTCTTCACGGGCAATTTTCATTGAGTTTATTCCGATCACTTGTCCGGCAAGGTTCACTAAAGCACCGCCGCTGTTCCCCGGATTAATCGCAGCATCCGTCTGCAGAACCTCGACTTGCCAATCCTCATAGCCGTCCATATTTAGGTCAACAGGAATGGTTCGTTCAACTCCAGAAATTATTCCACTTGTTACCGAACCTGAGAAACCCAGTCCTAATGGATTTCCGATGGCAATAACCGGTTCTCCCGGCTTCAATGTATCTGAGTTGCCAAACTCAGCTACCGTTTTAATATTCTTTCCCTCTACTTCAATGACAGCCAAGTCTGTCCATGGATCGCTTCCCATTAGCCGTGCTGGTATTTTTGTACCATCCGCCAGTGTAACATCAAGCTGGTCTGCACCTTCAATCACATGATTATTTGTTACTATGTATGCTTTATCACCGCTTTTTTTATAGATAACACCGGACCCGGTTCCAGCCTCCTGACTTTCACCTTGCGCAGACCAAAAGCTTGTTGATTGAAGATTTGTAATCCCGACAACAGCATCTCCTGCTTTATCAACAGCACTTGTTACATCTGTCGAAACTTCCAGTGAAACCTTTTGTGCTGCTATATTCCCTGTACTATTATTTTCCTGAACTGAAACTTCCGTTTTAGGCTGCACTGAATACGGCAGTAATCCATTATTTGAAAGTGTAGGGAGTGCTAATGTTACAATCAATCCGCCTACGACAGCGCCTCCTAAACTGGAGAGAAAATGGCTGCCTTTTTTTCTTTTGTTTTCTTGGTCATAATCATAGTAACCCAAATTCCATTTCACCCTTTCTCCCTGTTCATTTATCTACTTATAATTATACTTCCACCATTTGAAAATTCTAATCATACGTCCTTTTACACCTCCAAAAAAAAAGAATAGAGACGGGATCTCTATTCTTTTTTAGGCCGTTGATTTTTTTGTACACTCATGAAACATCCGTCAGCGGAGTAGGGACTTTCGGGTCCGTATCATAAAGGGAAAACTGCTCGCCGACGACAAATCCTTTGCTTTCAAGTGTTTGCGTGACTGTCATTTTTGCTAAGTCCTTCATATTATTGTCAAGACTTAAATGCGCTAGATAAATTCCCTTTGTTTGCTCTCCAATACAATCACTCATGGCAAGCGCCGCATCCTCGTTCGAGACATGTCCAACATCGCTAAGGATTCGCCGCTTCGTATTCCAAGGATAGCGGCCCATCCGCAGCATACTGACATCATGGTTGCTTTCAAACACATAAGCGTTCGCATTAGCAATCGTGCCCTTCATTCTTTCACTTACATAACCTGTATCGGTAATGAGCACTAATTTTTTCCCTTCCTGGTGAAAAACATAAAACATCGGCTCCGCAGCATCATGTGATACCCCAAATGATTCAACATCCAGTGAAGCAAAACTTTTAACAGTTTCCATGTCAAAAATAAATTTCTGGTCGAGAGGTACTTCACCAATTGACGGACTCATCGCCTTCCATGTTTTTTCATTCGCAAAAATAGGGATCTTATGTTTGCGGGCAAGGATACCCACGCCTTTAATATGATCGCTATGTTCATGGGTTACGAAAATCCCGGAAAGATCCTTTGCTTCGCGGCCGATGTTTTGCATTAAAGCTTCCAATTGCTTACCACTCATACCAGCATCCACTAAAAAAGAATGCTGTTCCGTTTCAATATATGTTGCATTTCCTGTACTTCCACTGGCAAGAACACTAAAACGCAATGACATTTCTCCTCACTCCATCCCCTTATTCTCCTTCGGAATAAGCTCCTCTTCCTGGTTTTCTAAATCGACAATCTTGCCTTCGAAGGCGCTGACAAATAGTTTCTTCTCCCCATTGATCACAAAACACCAAGCAGGATTCATTACTAGTGTATCTTCCAATGGAACGAGGGTGTAATAACCTAATTCAACATTCGTTATTTTACTTTTCGGTTCTATATAATCGCTATGGACTAATGTTTCAATTGCCTTTATCGGCTGGATGATTTTTTTGGGTTCTTGCAGTTCCTCAATATCGGACAAAAACGTCTGCTCATATTTAATAATCTCATCATCCTCGTTTAACTGAAAGCTCAGCCTGCCTTGATTATTTTTATAAAATGGCTTCCCCTTATACTGTTGATAGTACGTAATCGTTCTTTCGTCATCGTCCTTTTCCCAGAAACGATATTGTTCCCCATATAGAATATTTGTTTTAATAAAGGTACTGAGCTGTGATGGTTCAAATTTTTCCTTCACTTTATATGGCTTGTGCAAATCGGATTTTATTATTGTCCCGCTTATGATATCGACATCTTGATCGGAGTAAATAGCCCTTTCTTCGTCCTTTTCGGTAAAAGCCTTCGGCCTCGCCTTTATATAATATTCCTCTTGATACCCTGTCGGAAGCTGGACAAACTCAATTTCATTGACCTTAAGCAAGCTTTCCTCCGAGGCTTCCGTTTGAATTTCATATTCATTGGTCACTTGTATTTTAAAAAACTCATACACTAAATAAATATCGAGGACAAGGAAAGAAACGATAAATATTGTTTTTATTTTACTCCAATCCATTCGCTTCCCCTCCTACATCCTCCGGAGATAATGTCTCCCACTCGCCTTCATATAGAAAATACCAGCGCGGTTCTAAATTGATTAATGATGATTCGCTATCTTTTGCCATTTCATAACCGATCACAACGTTTTCAACACGAGTTATATCATATTTATCATTTGTAATAAGGGCATTTACCATTTCCGGCCCTGACATTAATTTCACCTTATTATCCTCCGTTAATAAACCGAGGTTAAAATTATTACGCTTATAAAGGTTAATATCCGTTTCACCAAAAGCAATGAGGATTTCCGAGATTGGGGCATTTTGTCCAAAAACAGGATAGCCATTTTCGTTGTACAATCGGAATAATACCTCCTTCTGTACCGGATCAATATCGGCAAAGCGGTAATCACCGGTAAATCCCCCATGTGCATTAACAAAGTCAATTCCCCTTTGCAGTATGTCTCCATGATCATTCTGGATGTTACCTGCAACCGCCAGATTGACATAACGAATGATGCTCTCATCGATATTTTCCCTCATTACACTTTGCCCATCTGTAAATTCCCTCCATGCGGAAATATAACTACTTTGGACAAGACTTGGATCATGGAACAGGGCATTTTTGAAGTCGTCTGAATTAATCTGTTTAAAGAGGTATTTATAACTATATAATTCCGTTTCACCCTCAGGTACATAAATGGGTTTCTCTTCTGAAGCAAGGAAGTAGGAAGCATACTTCGTATAATCTGATATTGCATCGCTGCTGTACTTCCGCTCAAAGTTTGCTATCAAATCGCCAGGGACAGGAGTTTTGTAAATTAGCCTATCCTTTTGTGAGACGAAATATATTGTGCCGGTTTCCTTCTCATGAACATTCATATTGATGACGATTTGATCAAAATTAAAATTTTCTACGTCCTTATCCTTAATCGGAATAATTTTTTTAAAAGTATTTATTGAAATGCTGTCCGGGTAATAAATTTCAACCATATTATTTCGGTCGATGAATGAAAAAGGATTGTCATCCACTTTAGAAGAGATATCCTCAAAAATCCCCAATGTCCAGCCTCTCATTTCGTTCATGACATTTTCTATTTCCCGGTCATCAATAGTGCCGTAGTACTCATTATTAAGATGAAAGACAACCTGACTCGGTCTGACAATTTCCTTTACACTTTTCCCAGGTTCGGAACTCAGGGATACTTCCTGGACTACCTTTGTTTCCTGTAACTCATCATATCTTGGCTGGTAGGTCCAAAAATTCCAGGTTAAAAGCAAACTGGTCACAATCAGGATGCCTAAGATGATGGACTTAATATGTTCATATTTCAATTCCATTCATCCTCCTCGTACTTTTCATAAGGCAAACTAAAAAAAACAGTTGTTCCTTTTCCTTCAATACTTCTTGCCCAAATTTGGCCGTCATGGGCTTCCACCATTTCCTTAGCAATCGCAAGGCCCAACCCTGTTCCGCCAAGCTTACGTGTCCTTGCCTTATCAACACGGTAAAAGCGGGTAAATATTTTCCTGACCTTTCCCTTTGGAATCCCCATCCCTTGGTCGCTGACACTGACAACCACTTCATCTTCCTTTTCTTTAATCTTAAATACAACCC
>CALGSR010000280.1 GCA_937902115.1 uncultured Bacillus sp.
GCACCACTAAATGCTCCCGGTTCATAACCAAAAAGCTCAGATTCAAATAATTCTCCAGGGATGGCAGCGCAATTCACCGCAACAAAGGGGTTGTTTTTCCTTGTGCTCATCCCATGGATCGCTTGAGCAAACAATTCCTTTCCCGTCCCACTATCCCCTGTCAGCAGTACGGTTGAATTACTGGTTGCAATTCTAGTCGCTAATTCCTTTGCCTCTTGCATGGCAGGACTGTTTCCAATTATTTCATCAAAGCTGTATTTGTTTTGATGAGGCCTCTTTTTGTTCATTTTAGCGATATCAATGGAATGCATGAATGACACCATTTCATGATGTTCAATATCACCATCACGGACAATCACCCGATAAACATCATGATAACCCTTTTTCGTTACTCGGATGATGCAATTAATCCCGGCGATCGCACCAAAGAAGACTTTTTTACGCTTTCTTCCGTACATTCCCTCGATAATCGTATGAATCGAACCGCCTATGTAATCTCCTTTATTGATAGAAAAACTTTCACAAAAATCTGTGCTCATATCTGTTAATCTACCGCTTTCATCAGCTTCAATATAACCCCAATCTTCTATTTGATGAATTGTTTTTACCATTTTCATCACCCTCCCGGTAATACAAAAATGACAATTTGACCTTTAATGATCTCGGTTCCATTTTGATTAGAGCAGATAACCTTTTGCGTAATCCAATCTCTTTCATGATTTATATCAATAATTGTCAATTCAGCAGTTATGATATCCCCCATATGCGCTGGATGATAATAAACCAGTTCTTTTTGCAGCAATACACATGCGCAGCCTGGAAGTTTATCAGAAATTACTTGAATAATTAAACCTTCTACCAACAGGGCAGGTATAATGGGTTGTGCAAAATACTTCTTCCAGCTAGCCTCATGTCGTTGATAGATTGGATGAAAATCTTTTGTTAATTGATTATATTGGTCAAGATCTTCTTCTTTGAATATCCGCTGCAGGGTGGCTGTTTGCCCAATATGCAACTCGGAATTGATTATACTCATCACGAATCCCCTTTTCGATAAGATACTCCTACCTATCAGTATATAGCTAATTGTCCAAAAAACAAGATACTTGACAGAATTTTCAGAATTATATACAAACAAACACCAAAAAGATCATACCCTGAAATTCAAAGGTATGATCTTTTTGTATGAGATTATCTTCTTTATTTTTGTAATGAAACTTCCTCAAATGGCCATGCAGGCAACATTTGTCGTAGTGGCTTATCCTCACGGTATCCTAGGGCATATTCCCCTTGCATAACTGTATGAATTTCTCTTGTTCCTTCATAAATCACCGGTGCTTTAGCGTTTCGCAGGAAGCGTTCCACTGGATATTCATCAGAGTAACCATAGGCACCATGGACTTGGACGGCATTATTTGCTGCTTCAAAGGCTGCATCGCAAGCAATCCATTTCGCCAATGACGTTTCTCTTGTATTACGTTTCCCTTGATTTTTTAACCATCCGGCTTTATATACCAGCAAAGTAGCAATCTCAAGATCTGCGCTCATTTTCGCAATCATCTGCTGTACAAGCTGGTGTTTCCCGATCTCTTTTCCGAATGTTTTTCTCTCGTGACAATATTTCACACTCGCTTCAAGGCTCGCTTCAATTAAACCTACAGCGCCTGCTGCAACAGTAAAACGGCCATTATCTAGTGCCGCCATGGCAATTTTAAAGCCTTCGCCTTCTTCGCCAAGTCTATTTTCTGCAGGTATCCTTACATCATTGAAAAAGACTTCACCTGTATTACCTGCACGAATACCTAATTTGCCTTTGAATCCTTTTGTTGATACACCGGGAAATGTTCGTTCCACGATGAATGCCGTAATCCCTTTGTGCGCTGCATCGCTATCTGTTTTAGCAAATACGATAAAATTATCGGCATAATCGCAAAGAGAAATCCATGTTTTTGAGCCATTAAGAATATAAGAATCTCCATCTCTTTTTGCATGTGATTTCATTGCTGCAACATCACTTCCGGCATCCGGTTCTGTTAAACCAAACGCACCGATTTGTTCCCCTTTTGCCTGTGGTACCAAATACTTTTGTTTCTGCTCTTCATTTCCCCATTGCAATATTGTCATACTATTTAAACCTGTATGAACAGAAACAGCTGTACGATAGGCTGTATCACCGCGTTCTAATTCCGCACACACAATCGCAAGTGTATTATAGTCCATTCCAGCACCGCCATATTCCTCTGGAATACAAACACCCATTAACTGTAATTCTGCTAATTTTTTCATAATAGAAGGCTGGAATTCACCATTACGATCCCATTCTTGAATGTATGGAATAATTTCATTATCCACAAACTTTCGAACCATTTTTTGTACACTTTGTTGTTCTTCTGTCAAGGCAAAATTCATCATCTAAAACTCCTCCTGATTTTTCAAATATTTTCATATATAATAAGAATCTACTGATTCAAATACTCAAATTAGCTAACTGCTACAGCTTTCATTTCTTCGATAAGCATTGGAACGACCTCAAATAAATCACCAACAATGCCGTAATCTGCTACTTCAAAAATCGGAGCCTCCGGATCTTTATTGATCGCCACAATCACTTTTGAATTCGACATCCCTGCTAAATGTTGAATCGCTCCTGAAATCCCGATGGCAATATAAAGGTCCGGTGTGACAACTTTACCGGTTTGTCCAATTTGTAAAGAATAATCGCAATAACCTGCATCACAAGCACCGCGTGATGCCCCTACTGCTGCACCTAGGACATTGGCCAGTTCCTCTAGCATCTGGAAGTTATCGGCATCCTTTATTCCGCGTCCGCCAGAAACAATGATTTTTGCTTCAGAGAGATCGATTCCGCCTGTTGATTTTCGGACAACATCTTTAATTATTGTGCGCAGATCCTTAATGTCCACTGTGATGCTCGATACTTCGCCAGAACGAGCTTCATCCTTTTCAGGTGGTGCAATGTTATTTGGACGGACAGTCGCAATAACCAAACCATCTTTAATTTTGATTTTTTCAAACGCTTTTCCTGAATAAATGGGTCTTGTGAAGACAGGTTCGCCGCCATCTAATTCAATACTAACTACATCTGACACAAGTCCAGCATTTAATTTTGCCGCAATTCTTGGCGATAAATCCTTTCCTTGCGCCGTATGACCCATAATTAATCCTTCTGGCTTTTCACTTTCGATAACTTGAAGCAATGCTTGTTGGTAGGCATCTGTCGTATATGCTTTTAAATTCGGATGCTCAACCTTCAACACACGGTTCGCGCCGTAGTGGAACAGTCTTACGCTTTCTTCCCCAATCGTTTCTCCAAATAATGCAACAACCACTTCTCCACCGTCTGCGATTAATTTTGCAGCTGCAATCGCTTCAAAGGAAACGTTTCTCAAAACACCGTCACGAATATCACCCAACACTAATACTTTTTTTCCCATAATTAACTCTCCTCCCTTAAATCACTTTTGCTTCAGATTTTAATAACAACACTAGCTCTTGGACTTGATTGTTTAATTCGCCTTCCAGCACTTTTCCTTGTTGTTTTTTCGGAGGCAGGAAGAGTTCAACCTTTTCTGTTTTCGCCTCTACGTCATCTTCATCAAGATCCAAATCATCCAACTCAAGGGTTTCTAACGGTTTTTTCTTCGCTTTCATAATACCTGGCAAGGATGGGTAGCGTGGTTCATTCAAGCCTTGTTGTGTTGTCGCAAGAACAGGAAGGGATACTTCGATCGTTTCTTCATCCCCTTCCACATCATGGATAATGGTCGCTTTTCCATCTTCAATCGTAAGGTTTGTAATCGCTGTTACCTGCGGGATTCCCAGCATTTCAGCGACACGCGGCCCTACTTGACCGGAACCTCCATCAACCGCTACATTTCCAGCAAGGATAATATCTGGATTTTTATCTTTTAAATAGGCTGCTAGAATCGCAGCAGTAGAAAATTGATCGCCGGCTTCCACATCCTCACTGTCGATAAGTGCCGCTTTATCCGCACCCATCGCAAGAGCCGTGCGAAGCTCCTTTTCCGCTTCTTCATCGCCAAAGGTAACAACCGTTACTTCACCTCCGTGATTCTCCTTCAGCGTAATCGCTTCCTCGATGGCGTACTCATCATATGGATTGATGATATACTCTACTCCATCACTCTGAATGCTGCCATTTTCGATCGTGATTTTTTCCTCCGTATCAAAGGTACTTTTCATAATCACATAGATGTTCATTCGTTTCTCCCCTTTTTTTGTATTATTCTGCTTATCCAGAAATGGATAGTAATAAATAGAAAACAATCATGTTTGAAAAAATACATGATGAATTCCCTCACTCACTTATTCATACTGCAAGAATCATGCCAACTTTGAAGCTCTATAAATAAAGCCTTAAGGTTCATGGAGTCTCGCAAAAGTAATAATATTCTCAAAATTGCGAATCATTATCGCAAAAGCGATTGTATATTTATTTCACATACTGTATTCATTGTTTACTCAAACAAAGGAATGCTTGATGCTATTTTTATGATCGTAGTGATTATCATCATGATCATTTTGTATAT
>CALGSR010000281.1 GCA_937902115.1 uncultured Bacillus sp.
ACGTTATGACGCGGTTACCTGCGATCAATCTTGTTAACATGAACAAGGACAATGCCGGGATAAAAACAGCCTGACAACCGGACTTTACTCCATCAATCGTCAACGGAAAAATTACTCGACGAAAGGTAATCCATTTTGATGCCCCTAAATCAGAGGAGGCATCAATCAAAGTTGGATTCATCTTGTCCAATGCATTAAAAATCGGCATAATCATGAACGGAATAAAAATATAAACGGATACAAACACAAAACTGAAATCAGTAAATAATATTTGCTGCGTCCCGATTCCGATAAACTCCAGGAACTGGTTTGCTGTTCCATGTGTTCCGAAAATCCCGAGAAAAGCATAGGCTTTTAACAATAGATTAATCCATGATGGCAAAATAATCAGCAAAAGCCATAGCTGCTTGTGCTTTGTTTTTGTTAATAAAAATGCTGTTGGATAAGCGATTAATAACGAAAAGAAAGTAATCAAAAAAGCATACCAAAATGAACTTAAGGTCATTTTCATATAGACAGGAGTGAAAAATTTCACATAATTATCTATAGTGAACTGCCCTTCAATATCAAAAAAGGAATAATAAACAATTAACAGGATCGGCGCGACAACAAACAGGACAATCCAGAGGATATACGGAATTAAGTAGAGATTACGCGTATGCTGATTATTCATGGCTTCCCTCGTCATAGGCATCCAAACGCTTATCAAACTCTTCTTCAGTTTCTCCGAGTCGCATCACATGAATGGCTTCCGGATCAAAATGAAGCCCTATTTTATCCCCAACCTGCACCTTTCTTGTTGAGTGAACAAGCCACTCATTTCCCTCTTCATCAAAACAGCAGATTTCATAATGTACGCCGCGAAATAGCTGGGAATCCACCCGAACATGGAGCAATCCCTTTTCAGAAGGAGTTATTTCTAAATCCTCCGGCCGGATGACCACCTCAACCGGTTCATGGTCGTTAAATCCCTCATCAACACAGAGAAATGATTTTCCGCAAAACTCCACCATTCTGTCACGGATCATCATCCCGGGGACAATATTGGATTCACCGATAAAGTCAGCAACAAAGCGATTAATCGGTTCATCATAGATATCTATCGGTGTCCCACTCTGTTCAATCCTCCCATTATTGATGACAAAAATCTCATCCGACATGGCCAACGCCTCTTCCTGATCATGTGTCACAAAAATAAAGGTAATTCCAAGACGACGCTGCAGTTCCCGTAATTCATACTGCATCTCTGTCCGCAGCTTTAAATCAAGAGCAGATAGCGGCTCATCCAAAAGAATAACCTCAGGCTCATTCACGATTGCCCTGGCAATGGCAACCCGCTGACGCTGCCCGCCTGACATCTCCTGAATTTCCCTTTGTTCGTAGCCGGTTAGGTTAACAAAGCGCAAAGCCTCTTTAACTTTGCTATCAATCTCCTCGTTTTTTACCTTTTTAATCCGCAAACCAAAAGCTACATTTTCAAAAACATTCAAATGGGGAAATAAAGCATAATCTTGAAAAACAGTATTTACCTGTCTGCGGTTAGCCGGCACATGATTAATTACTTTATTGTTAAAATAGATTTTTCCCTCCGTTGGTTCCATAAAACCCGCTACTAATCTTAAGATTGTTGTTTTACCGCATCCCGAAGGTCCCAGTAATGTATAAAACTTGCCTTGCTCAATCTCAAAGCTAACGTCTTTTAAAATGGGGGGGCCTTGATCAAACTGTTTTGTTACATTTTCAAAACGAATAATCGGTTCTGACATATGAATTCTCCTTTCCGCTTCATTTACCGTAAATAACAACCTGTTTATTTTGCACAGGTCAGGAAATTTTCTCCTTTTAATTTTAACAAAATAATATTAAGATACATCCTCATTTTGCTATCTTTTGAATATCGATTGTGAATGATGTGCAAACTATTTTTCCAAGATAGAATAAAATAATAAATAGAAAATGCTTTATCATAAATTAGTGATAACTTCATAACAAATTATTGACAATTTTGTGAATATTATAAATAATATATTTAATCAAAGGAGGTCATTAGAATGAATTCTCGTATGAAAATGGTAAAGGCTACAAAAAATGTCGGTGGTACCATCCTTACTCTAGGAATTATGACTTTTCTTTACGGATTTTTTGCGAGCGATTACAGCGCAATTACAGGTATTGGAATTGGTACAGTTATGGGTGCGGTGTTTATCTTTCTAATTGGGATGGTCTTTGTAGCAGCTGAGGAGATGCTTGAGAATACAGATAAAGGGACTCCTGCCCCTATTACTTTACACAGAATAAAATAAGGAGCGTCATTTGACGCTCCCCGAAATTTCTACTGATATAAATATTATTACATATCCCAAAGGAAAATAAACAATGTACCAAACACGGTTACTAAAGCAATGAATATCATAAAAGCAACCTTTGCATAAATAATCCATTTATCATCTGTTTCTCCTGCGTGCATAAACACGACAAGCTGAAGCATTGCTTGGGCGAAAGCAGTAACGATAAGAACCGTTATTCCGACAGCAAACGAGAAATCTAAGAAATAAACAGCAAGCGCTACGGCTGTTAGGACAAGCGAAAAGACAAAGCCCATGATTTGTTTACGTGGAAATAATTCGCTCATTCTTACATCATTCCTTTCAAATAGATGAAGCTGAAGATAAAGATCCAGACTACATCTAAGAAGTGCCAATAAAGGGAGAAAATAAAGGATTTATTGGCTGTTTCCGGAGTAAGACCGCGTTTTACCACCTGGATAATAATCGCTATTCCCCAGAATAAACCAAAGGTAACGTGCGCACCATGTGTTCCTAATGTAGTTAACAGCATTGCTGTAAATGCACTGGTTTGTAGGCCAGCCCCAATATGGACATAGTGTACAAACTCATAAATTTCAACACCTAGGAAGCCTAAACCAAGAATCAGTGTAATCACAAAGAATGTCAGCATAGCCTTTTTGTTGCCAAGTCGCATCGCATGTATTCCCAGGCCAATGATAAAGCTACTTGTTAAAAGCACAATCGTTTCAATCAGAACTGGAGTAATGTCAAAAATTTCAGCTCCGCCAGGACCGTTCCCAGTTCTATGTTCTAATGTAAAGTATGAAGTAAATAGTGTTGCGAAAAGCATAATTTCAGCTGCAAGGAAAACCCAGAAACCAAAAATATTTAAACGGCCTTGCTCACTTTGATATTCAAGAGGCTGCGCATGATTCATATTCATTAGTTAGCACCTCGCAATTTTGTTTCAGTTTCTTCTATTTCTTTAACAGAAATATGATGTCCATGGTCTTTCTCAAATGAACGGAAAGCCATACAAGCGAAGATCGCTATCGTTGCAATAATCAACAGAGTCCACAAGGCGAATACAAAGGCAAATCCCCATATAAAGAAGATAGCCCCTAAAATAAACGGCATCCCGCTATTATTAGGCATATGAATTTCCTTAAGTTTTTCCGGGAATAGGTTATGTCCATTTTTCTTCGCATCCCAAAAGGCCTGACTTGAAGCCACATGCGGCTGCACAGCAAAGTTATACGCTGGTACAGGTGTATGTGTTGCCCATTCAAGTGAACGTGCATCCCATGGGTCGGAACCGATATTTCTTGGCGCATAACGGACACTATAATAAACGTTATAAACAATTAACAGGAAGGCAATCGTCATGATTCCTGCTCCAACAAATGAAACCATATTTAACGGGCCATAGCCTGTTGCCTCAGAGTATGTGTACATACGGCGTGCCTGTCCGTCAAGTCCTGTGATATACATTGGGAAGAACGCAAGCACAAATCCGATTGAAAGAAGCCAGAACGTCCATTTTCCAATTCTCTCGTTTAACATAAAACCAAACATTTTTGGCCAGTAGTAAGTTAAACCGGCTAACATCGCAAACACTACTCCAGGAATAATTGTGTTATGGAAGTGAGCGACTAAGAACATTGTGTTGTGATATTGATAGTCAGCAGCTGACATCGCCAGCATAACCCCTGTTACACCCCCAATAGTGAACAATGGGATGAAGCCTACTGAATAAAGCATTGGAACGGTAAAACGAATCTTCCCTTTCCACATTGTGAATAACCAGTTAAAAATCTTAACTCCGGTTGGTACGGCAATTGCCATTGTCGTAATAGAGAAGAAACTGTTTGATGCTGCCCCCTGCCCCATTGTAAAGAAGTGGTGGGCCCATACAAGACATGATAGTGCAGAAATAATAACCATTGAAGCAACCATTGATTTATAACCATAAAGGTTCCGTCCTGAGAATGTGGAAATAATCTCACTGTAAATACCAAATGCCGGTAGAATTAAGATATATACTTCAGGGTGACCCCAAACCCAGAACAGGTTTGCCCAAAGCATATCCATACCGCCGTTTGTAGTTGTGAAGAAATTTGTTCCAAACAAACGATCCATTGTTCCCATCGCTAAAGCAACAGTTAAAACAGGGAATACTGTTACAATGATCAGGTTTGCAACTAAAGTAGACCATGTAAACATTGGCATTTTCATTAATGTCATGCCAGGTGCTCTCATTTTAAAAATGGTTGCGAGCATGTTAATCCCGGTCATTAGTGAACCAAGCCCAGATATCTGAATCGCTAACATATAATAGTTTGTTCCTACAGATGTACTAAAGTCAGTTCCTGCAAGCGGGAAGTATGAAGTCCAACCTGCATCCGGTGAACCACCGATAACAAAGGAAATATTAAATAACATGGCACCAAAGAAGAATAACCAAAAGCTGATGGCATTCAATCTTGGGAACGCTACGTCACGTGCCCCAATTTGCAGTGGTACAAGATAGTTCATAAAAGAGAAAATGAACGGCATCGCCATAAACATAATCATGACAACACCATGTGTTGTAAATATTTCATTATAGTGCTGTGCATCGAGCAGTTTACTTTCAGGTGCAGCTAGTTGTGCACGTAACATAACTGCATCCACCCCACCGCGAAAAAGCATGAGTAAAGCAGATAACAAATACATAATTCCGATACGCTTATGGTCAGTTGTTGTCAACCATTCACGCCATAAATAACCCCATTTTTTAAAATAGGTCAATCCGGCAATGATTGCAATCACAACAAGGCCGATGGCAACCATCGATGCATAGATGGCAGGACTTGGATGCGGTACAGCAAATCGATCAAAAAATTCCATCCGTTTGTTACTCCTTTCAAGAAAATATATTATTCGTTCTATTAAACTTGTAATTTCGTTCTAATATTTGAATCTACAATTCGATTAGTCTTAATGCTCGTTGTGTTCCTGAGGGGTTTCCCCGGGCTCACAGTCCTCTAAAGATTCAGATGGCTTGTGATTGTGCTCTGGAGGCAGACTAAAGTCTAAATGCGTTCCAGTGAACGTCATTTGGCCCAGGTGTCCCGGCTCTAATAACTCATCAAACTTTTCTTCTGTTAAAGGTTCAGCTGTTTCCTTTACTTCCTTTACCCAATCATCAAAATCTTCATGTGACATCGCAGTTACATTGAATGTATTTTCCGCAAATCCTTTACCACTGAAGTTTGCATTACGGCCCATATATTCGCCTTTTTCGTCAGCTGCCAGATGCAAGGTCGTCACCATGTCAGACATCGCATATTTCTGTCCGCCAAGCTGTGGAATCCAAAAACTTGTAATTGGTCCAAATGAATAAAGTCTAAATTCTAATGCTCTGTCTGTCGGGATATATAAGTAGTTTACAGTCTCGATATCTTCCTCTGGATAGCTGAAATGCCATTTCCAGTTTGATGAAGATGCATAAACTACTAATGGATCCTTATCTTCGTAACCCTTAGGTGTCGCCTCAACAATGTAGTTACTTTGTACAGATACAAATGAGAAATAAGCAACAATAATGACAGGAATCCCCACACAAACTAATTCAACCCATTTATTTCCTTCGATATGCGGTGGTTCATAATCAGGATCTTGATTTGAAGCACGATACTTAATTAATACAAATATTAAAATTGCAAAGACAATGATGACAATAAACGACATAATTCCTATTGAAATCATGATATCATTGGCTTGTCGAGCTGCCATTG
>CALGSR010000282.1 GCA_937902115.1 uncultured Bacillus sp.
AAACTTGGTTGTTGATTTCCGTTCCAGGCACTTCGCTTTCCTGCGGGCGACCGACAAGCCTCCTCGACACTTCGTGCCTGCGGGGTCTCGTCTGTCTCGCTGTGACTTTAGCAGGAGTCTACGTGCCTTCCACTCCAATCAACAAGGTACATAAAAATCAACATTGACCTTTAACAGAGATATAATAAAAAAAACGGCATAAGCAGCTTTTTAAACGATTGATTTATCAGTTTATTTTGGCAGGCCAATCTCCTGCAATGGGTAAAAACGAAATTTCACTTCCCCCATCACCGACTCCTCGGAAATAAAGCCAAAATAGCGGCTGTCTTTACTGTATAATCGGTTATCTCCCATGACAAACAATGACCCTTGCGGAACTTCTGCGACCCCGGTTATTTCCTCTAACGTAAAATCACCTGTAAGTCTATCTAATAAAACCTTTTCCTTATTCTGCTCCAAATACGGCTCTTCCATTGATTTCCCGTTAATATAAAGAATATCATCCTTTACTTCAATGCTGTCCCCCGGAAGACCGATAACCCGCTTAACATAATGTTCATCTGCGTCGGGGGCATCAAAGACAATCATATCAAAGCGCTCAATCCCAGCTGTTTTACTAATAATCAAGCGGTCCTGATCCAGAAAAGTCGGCTCCATCGACTCTCCGTGAACTGTTGTCGGTGAAAATAAAAAACTGCGGCAAAGAAAAGCAATAATAAACGCAAAAGCAAGTGATTTAATCCACGAATAAATTTCCTTTTTAGTACTTTCCTGCATAATAGTTCCTCCCTATTCTTTTCCCCTATTATACCTTATATAGAACGCTGAGAGCTTTAAGTTGTTGTAACATTCCAAATAGTTCAATAAAGAAACCTTGCCAACTAGCAAGGTTTCTTTATTGTTACATGACTATCGTAAAAATAACCGGCAGGGTTGCCAAGCTTAATAAAGTACTGAAAAATGTAGCACTTGAAACAAATTCAGGCTTAGTATTGTATTGCAGTGCAAGCATCGTTGTATTGGCAGCGGTAGGCATAGCTGCAATAATAATCATAATCTGCTTTAAGAGCGGATCCACCGGCAGGAATAATGTAATTACATAGGCCAACAGCGGCGAGACTGCTAATTTAAGAGATAAGGACAAGGAAACCTTTCGTTTCTCCAGCTGCTGCACTGAAATATTAGCAAGCTGCATCCCTAGCAAGATCATAATCGTCGGAACAGCAGCATTTGCTACTAAATCTACTACAGAAAAAACAGGTATGCTGAGTGGAATATGCAGCATTTGAAAAAGAATTCCTAATACCGCGCCATATAACATTGGCATGTGAAACACGGAACGAAGGGCCTCTTTTATCCCGTTTCCTTGCGGGCTCCCTTTAGCAGCAATATAGATCCCAATCGTCGATACAAGCAATGATTGATTGACCATCAGCACAATCGCATAGTCGACACCTGCTTCACCAAACAACATTAACACTACAGGTATGCCATAGTTTCCGCTATTCATAAAGGCTGATGCCAGAATCATCCCGCATGTTTCTGCCTGTGAATATTTTTTTAAGCTCGCTATGAAATAGACGACGATTATAATTCCAAGGCACATCAACAAGGAGAACAAAATCATATAATAGTAATCAGCGTGAAACTCTGTTTGATAAAAAGTTCGGAAAACAAGAAATGGTGACATGATATACATGGAAATCGTTGAGATCCCTTTTAGATCAAGACGGAATTTTTTCTGGCCTGCGTATCCTAATACAAATATAGCGAAAACTGGGAGCAACATTGTAATAAACTCCATCTTTATCTTCCTCTCTTGCTTTATATCTATTTAAGATTGTGATTCTTCCTCTAGCAAAGCCCAAATTGGAAATAAGAAAAAGCCGGGATGACATAGGCCATTCATCCCGACTTTTTCTATTATAGATCATTTTTTCATTTTTTTATATAGAACTCTCTTTTCCCTATTTCCCCAAATAATGGAGACCTCGCTATTTAGTTAATAAATCGGCCAACTTTACCCTGTGATTCCCAATAGTCATTTCGCAGGTGAACCTTTTGAATTTTTCCTGATGCTGTTTTTGGCAGCTCCGGCGTAAATGTGACGCCTGTAATCGCTTTAAAATGAGCCAGCTTTGAGCGGGAAAATTCAATTAATTCCTTTTCCGTTATCTCATGATGATCCTTTAAGACAACAAAGGCATGCGGCGTTTCACCCCATTTTTCGTGTGGCACAGCGATAACAGCTGCTTCAAGAACACTTGGATGCTCATATAATACACCTTCTACCTCGATAGAAGAAATATTTTCCCCGCCGCTGATAATGACATCCTTTTTCCGATCAACAATATCGATATTGCCGTATTCATCCACCGTTCCTAAGTCTCCAGTATGTAGATAGCCGTCACGTAATGTTTCCATTGTGGCTTCTTCATTTTTCCAATAACCTTTCATCACAGTGTTGCCTTTAAGGACAATTTCTCCTATTGTATTTCCGTCATGCGGAACCTCATCACCATAATCATTTACTACTTTAACTTCACAGCCAATCATTTGATATCCTGCCTTTGCCTTCATCTTGTATTGTTCCTCGATCGGAAGATCTGTTAAATGAGAACGAATTTTTGAGATCGTCATGAGTGGAGTTGACTCTGTCATGCCATATACTTGAATAAATTCCCAGCCTAATTCCTTCTCTACCCTTGCGACAAATGCTGGCGGCGGTGCGGATCCTGCAATTACAACACGGACCTGCTGCTCAATTTCCGGGAGATTTTTTTCATAGTATTGCAGCAATGAATTTAATACAGTCGGTGCCATATGCATCACGGTGACACCATGGTTTAGTACCGCATCAAAAATCGTCTCTGCCGTTACTCTCCGTAAACAAACCTGCGTTGTTCCATTCGCAGTATAATAGAATGGCGAACCCCATCCATTCACATGGAACATTGGCAGAACATGTACAAGTACATCACTGTCTTGAACGCGAAGATGGTGCATCGCACTCATCGCATGAAGATAGTTGTTTCGATGGGTTAGCATAACTCCCTTTGGATTTCCTGTCGTTCCGCTTGTATAGAGAAGGCTGCACACATCATTTTCATCGATATCCTCCCGCTCAACCGGCTCATCTGACTGACTGCTCAGCCATAGATCATAGTCTGTTTCTACCAAATCCTCTTCCTTGTAATGAACAATAATTTGTTCCACGGTTGTAAACTGATCCTTCACCGGTTTAATTAAATGATATAAATCCTGATCCACAAAAAGAATCTTCGATTGACTATGATTTAAAATAAAAACATAATCATCGGGCTGTAAACGAATATTCAATGGTACCATAATCGCACCAAGCTGAAAGATTCCATAAAATCCTTCCAACATTTCTACTGAATTGGGTGCCAAATAGGCAACCCTATCTCCCTTTTGCACCCCAAGATTTCTTAAACCTCTTGATAACTGATTCACTCTTGAATTTAGTTCTTTGTAAGTAAAAACGCGATTATCTGCAATAATTGCCTTTTTAGCACCATATATCGCAGCCGCTCGATCAAGAAAGTGAGTAAGTACTAACGGATTGTTCATAAAATCCTCCTAAATTTGATTTAATTTTCCAAAATATATTAATATTCTAACAAATTATGACAGCGTTTCCAATAGACTTTTTATTGAATTATTAAAAAATTCCAAAATATTTTTTTAATAATAATTTGACTACAAACATATCGTGTTCATAAAGAAGCAATGAATCACCAATCAGGCTTCATCACATATACTATGAAAAGCTAGGCGGGAGCACAATTCCCGGCTAAATGTTTCTGGTAAAGGGTGTTTCAGTATGCCGGCTATTGTAGGTGTAGTTCAAGTGATTGCTGTCGGGTCAGGTTCTGTCTTTCATATCGGGGATGTTTATAAAATATCAACCTTTTCCAATGCCAAAACATTTTCCGGTGCAGGGTCTTTTAATACAGGCGATGGAATTAATGTCCAAAATCAGCAAAGCTCGACCATTACATTTGATCAGGACGGAATCGATCAAGGAAATTTCTTTAATGTCTAACAACAGAGCAACCGTAGGATGTTTCATAATGGCCCAAAAAGCCCAACCGCAAAAATGTGAATGTAAAAAGTGGTGAAAAAGATGAATTTCTATGTTCAACAATCCATTTCGATTCAATTCATAAAAATCAATGGAATTACAAACTCCTCTGTACTGCAAATAGGGAGTGCCGGAATCATAAAGCCTGTCTCAAATCTGTATAATACGGGCGGATTTACAGAACCGGCCCCTCTAATTGATAAGCCTGGTACAATAATCAGTACACAACAACAAACACCAACTATTCCAGCTGTTCCATTGACTACCCCGACGTCTTAATTCGCTTAAGCCAGTCAATTGCAAACTTAGCAGGAGTCGACTGTGAGGTGTAATGAATGATTCAGGAAGTGAATCAAATATGGCAATCAATGCAAGCCTATATGATGAAACAAGATAAAAAGATTCAGCGGCTGCAGCAGAAAATTTATTCATTAGAACAAAAAATAATCGAATTACAGAATCGACCTCCCGTTCATATAGAGAAAATGGAATATAAATTTGATCAACTAAAAGTAGAAACTCTTGAGGGAACATTGAATATCGGCTTAAATCCAGCTGATTTACAAAAAATTGAGGATTTTTCTGTTCCAGGAAAAAAAGGACCCCCAGATATAAAAGGAAGAACGGAGCTTTTTACGGAAATTGAAAACTCAGTTCATGATTATCTTGATAAGAATTTGCTTTCAATTATGAAGGAGGCAGGAGAGCAATTACAATTTCAGGCAGATGAAGCCTATCGTGATTTTATTTTGCAAGACATTAAAAAACAGCTGCCAAACCGAATCGAATACTACTTAAATCAACCGCAAAGATTCCAAGGATCTACAGACCAGCAGCAAAAGGATTTGATTATCGAACAACTGATAAAAGAAATTCACCATGGTGTATTAACCTTTCTGCAGAACTTGCCTGAAAACATGAAAGGAATGAAAACAGAATGAATTTTGAAGTGATCAATCATGAAATATGTGTCGGAAGTATTCGCTCAATTGGGGTTTCCAGTGCATCTATGATTTTCGTTGGGGATGCAGACACGGTCCAGCTCACCTCTCTGTTTAATACCCCGGCAGAATCTTTAATTATCGGGCCGTTTGTACCATTGGCTCCACAAGGGTAAGAAGATGTTAAATCGGACAGCGAAAGTTGATTTCATTAAGGTAGATTCAGCCGGTACTGGTTCCTGCGTTCAAATTGGAGATTCTTCTTTGCTCTTTAGCTACAACCGTGCCATAGCATTACAAAGAGAGCAGGAAATTTTTTACTCAAATGAAGCAAATTTTGATTCCTATGAGGTTTTTTCCTACTCCTTCCCCATTCCGCCTCTGGATGAACAGATAACATTTAACACAACCTCATTAAATCCACTCATTAAGGTTGGTTCGATTAGAGTTTCAGGGCTTGCTGCAGGAGCTTTGATACATGTTGGAAATACCCATCATATTCAAAAGGAAAATCGCTCCATTCATATAAGGCAACTTGAGAATGGAAAGGGAAACAGCGATAACACTTAAAGGAGGATGCAGGATGCCCGCATTTGTCGGCCCTGTCCAAATTGTTAACATCGGCGGGGGGAATGTTCAATTTGGCGACACCTTAAATATCTCTCCGAAAAGCAACTCGAAGTCAGCTTCAGGTTCCGGCGCTGGAAATACCGGCGGATTTATCGTCACAAACAATGGAATCAGCTGTACAAATCATTTTGATACGAATTTAATTGATCAGCCAAATATCGGAAATAACTAGTCCATTAAGTTCATAAGAAACCCATTTTAAAGCACTAGGGCTGACCTCTAATTGGCCAGCCCTATTCTAATTATTCTATTTTTAAAATATGTGCACCATCAAAGAAAAATAAGTAGCGTTCTGCAACAGGACGTTTATAAATCTCCTCAACGGCCCTTGTATATAAATCAATTTGAACTTTGTATCGATTTTCTAAAGTTGACTTTGCTTCAGCAAAACCGCCGCGAAAACGATCCGTAATGCCATCCGTTTTATAATCAACCAAAACTAACCCTTCTTCATCCTCAAACAAACAGTCAATGATTCCTTGGACAAGAACCGCTTCGTCCTCTTGCCGCCAATCAGCATAGGCCTCGGACGCCGGAACCGATAAGCTAAACGGAACCTCGCGATTTAGTTTTGGCGCAGCTTTCATGCGCAGCCCTAATTCTGTCTCAAAAAAAGAACAGATTAGCTCAGGTTCAATCACCATCTTTTGTTCCTCAGTCAGCAATTCACGACTTACCATATGATCAAGCAGCTGCAGGATGATTTCTTGATTGACAGGACTGGCAAAATCGATATGCTGCATAACCATATGCATAGCCGTTCCGATTTCAGCCGGCGTTAACGCCTTTTCCTGCATAAAGCGCGGGCGGTTCATTAAGGGCTTTTTAAACCTTCGTAACAAGTCCGTGCCGCTCGCTTCATCAGAGGCTTCCTTTTGTCTTTTTATCTCTGACACAGACTGCTTTGAACGATGGAACGTTGCCGCAGTAAAAGGATATTTCCAGGAAAGACGGGTATCAATCACTTCCTGATACGACGATTCAACTTGGACGATTTCCCCATTTTCAACCTGACTCATCCATGTTTTTTCATCGTTTTCCTCAGATTCATCGATCATCGCCGCAACATTTGCCTTCTGAATCGCAATATTCCAACAGGATGAATGCTCTGCAATTTCCTCTGGAATATGAGACGCACGGACACTTTCTTCGAGCACAATCTGAAAATCACGATGTCTAACAAGAGCCGGACCTATCCAATCCAAATAACATACTGCAGCAGCCCGCTCGTAATCCGAGAGCAGCCAGTCCGAGGAGCGAAGATTCTTTTCCCACTTTGACAGCTTTTTTTGCAGGCTTTTGACCGAAGCAAGTAAATAAAGCTTCTCTTTTGCTCGCGTTAAGGCAACATACAACACACGCATTTCTT